>JAXEBU010000046.1:0-12206 GCA_034093895.1 Candidatus Choladocola sp.
GTCCGTACAGACAGCCAGGGTAAAACGGACATCCTCCGTCTGAATACGCCTCCTCTGGAATACAGCCTGCAGCCATCTGAAATTATGCCTTACGCCGAATATACAATACGTATCACGGCACCCGGCTTTGAATCCATCGTCGTCAGCGGCACGGAGGTTCTCAGCAATCAGCTTTCTCTGCAGAATATACGTCTGCGCCCCACCACGCCTGATGAGCTTCCCGATACGATCGTCATCCCGGATCATACTTTATATGGAAGCTATCCTCCGAAAATTGCAGAAGATGAAATAAAGCCCATTACCCCCAGCGGCGAAATCGTTCTGGATGAAATCGTCGTTCCCGAGTACGTAATCGTCCATGACGGAACTCCCAGTGATACAACTGCCGGTAACTATTACGTTCGCTATAAGGATTATATTAAAAATGTGGCAAGCAGTGAGATTTATGCCACCTGGCCCTATGAAACGCTGATTGCAAATATTCTCGCCATTCAGTCCTTTGCCATGAACCGGATTTACACAGAATGGTATCGCAATAAAGGATACTCCTTTACCATCACCTCTTCCACTGCCTTTGACCAGAAATGGATGTTCGGCCGCAATATTTTTGAGAGCATTGATGCAGCTGTGGAAGATGTTTTTCAGAATTACCTCTCCCGCCCCAACGTCAGACAGCCGATTCTCACACAGTACTGCGACGGAAAACGTGTGCAGTGTCCTCAGTGGCTTTCCCAGTGGGGAAGCATGTCACTTGGAGAATCGGGCTATGAGGCTATAGAAATTCTGCGGAATTATTATGGAGATACTATTTATATCAATGAAGCAGAAGAAGTATCCGGCATTCCCGTCTCCTATCCCGGCTATCCCCTCTCCGTAGGATCCACCGGGCAAAGTGTGGTGAAGATTCAGGAGCAGCTGAATACCATATCAAACAACTATCCTCTGATTCCAAAGCTTACCGTCGACGGAATTTTCGGTGAAAGGACTCAGCAGGCTGTAAAAACATTTCAGTCCATCTTCGGCCTTACACAGGACGGTGTTGTCGGCCCACGCACCTGGTATCGGATTCAGGATATCTATGTAGCCGTTACAAGAATGGCTGAAAATGAACCGTAAAACGATCCGTCCGCCACGTTTTAACGTGATTGATTTTACTGTGACACAGAAAAACAGCTGAAACCCTGCTGATGCAATGAATTTCAGCTGTTTTTTTGCAGCGTATGTTTCTTTGCATATCCGTTTATATTCTGTACATTTATGTCAGCGTTTACTCGATCCTTTAATTTTCTGATTTTTTGCAATTATTTTGTAAATAGATGTAATTTAATTTTTTTCAAAAAAACACTTGCATTTTTAAGACCGCCACGCTATAATACAGGAGCATGGTTCGTTGGTCAAGCGGTTAAGACGTCGCCCTCTCACGGCGAAAACAGGGGTTCGATTCCCCTACGAACTGCTCTAAGTCCTTGATTTCAAGGACTTTTTTCTTTGTATTTTCTAAAAAGGAGCTGCCAATGAAACGTATTGATCTTCACGTCCATTCAAACTGTTCGGATGGTACGGTTTCTCCCGCTTCTCTCGTATCCCTTGCCGTTTCCTGCGGACTTTCCGCTTTTGCTCTGACAGATCATGACAATACGGACGGTATCGCAGAGGCAGAGGCTGCAGCCGGGAAGCACAACATCGAAATAATCCCCGGAATCGAATTTTCAACGGGATACAAAAACAATGATGTCCATATTGTCGGACTGGAAATGGACTGGAAAAACCCGGGATTTCAGTCACAGATCAATGAATACCGACAGGAACGTACCAGAAGAAACCAGCGAATTATTGACCAGATGGCTGACGACGGCATCGACATTTCTTACGGTCAGATGGCAGAGTCTTTTGGGGAAGCTGTGTGGACCCGTGCACATTTTGCCAGATATCTGACGGATCACGGATACGTCAATGACATGTGGGAAGCTTTTCATTCCCTGTTAAGTCCCGGATGCAGATACTACGTACCGCGCAGAAAAATTACTCCGTCACAGGCAGTAAGGCTGATTCGACAGTATCATGGAATCCCGGTTCTGGCTCACCCGCTTCAATATAAGCTGACTGATGACGAGCGGAAGGAACTGATCTGCAATCTGAAAAATGACGGACTGATCGGCATGGAAGTTTATTATTCTACTCACAGCAGAGAACAGGAAAAATACCTTCTTGAGCTTGCCGGAAAGTATTCACTTCTGCCAGACGGAGGTTCTGATTTTCACGGTTCCAACAAACCTGATATTGCTCTTGGAAGTGGAAAGAACAATCTGGCAATCCCATATGAAATACTGGAAAATTTACGCAAAAAACTCCAGGAGGAAGAACATCATGAAATTTCGTGAACGTTATATGAATTATGAAACAGACTTTGAGGAAATCTTTGAGCTCACTGATGAATGGAATTTCAGTGACGAAATCTGTACACTGCGTGAATATCTTGGACTGACTGCCGAAGAGGAGGATGTGTGGATCAGTGAAAGTGACGAAGCACTGGAACAGCTTCTGGAACAGGAACGTGCAGCCCGGACTCCCGGGACGGATAAAAACTGAAAGAGCATTAACAGACAACGAGAAGGAGACACATATGAATACAAAAATTCTGTTTACAGATCTTGACGGTACACTTTTAAATGATAAAAAAGAGATTACTCCGGGAAATCAGGATGCCATCAACGAAGCACTTTCCCGCGGACACAAGATTGTAATATCCACAGGCCGCCCGCTGTTAAGTGCGCTGATTCAGGCGGAACGTCTCGGTCTCATCCGGGAAGGCTGTTATGCCATTACTTACAACGGTGCTCAGATTTATGATCTCGGAAACAGAAAAACCATCTATGGCCATACGCTTCCCATTGATCTGGTGGAACCGATGTTTGAAGCTGCAGACCGAATCGGACTTCATATCCAGACATATTCTTCCACTCATATCCTGGCTGAACACGAAACAGCTGCTATGCAGCAATACGCTTCTGTTAACGGTCTATCCTACCGTGTGGTGGATCGCGTGGAAGATGAGCTTGACGGTGCACCATATAAGCTGATCGCAATTGACATGACTGACCATCAGAAGCTTCTGGATTATCAGAGAGAAATCATGGTAAAATATGAAGGCATCATTGACAGTTTTTTCTCCAATGATTATTTTCTGGAAATCGTTCCGTCCGGCATCTCCAAGGGATTTGCAGTGGAATGGATGTGCGATTATCTCGGTATTCCTCTGGAAAATTC
This sequence comes from Candidatus Choladocola sp., assembly GCA_034093895.1. Classification (GTDB taxonomy): domain Bacteria; phylum Bacillota; class Clostridia; order Lachnospirales; family Lachnospiraceae; genus Choladousia. The sequence continues at coordinate 3,268 of JAXEBU010000046.1, forward strand.
AGTTGCGGCAGGCGATGCACAGAATGATATCTCCATGCTGGAAGCAGCTCACATTGGAGCTGTCATGTGTAATGCTTTCCCTGGCATTGCAGAACACGGCAACTATATTACAGAAGCTGATAATAATCATGACGGTGTCGCCGAAATTATAAAGCGTTTCATTTTGTAATATGATCCAACAGACAGCAGCATGAATACTTTTTCAATTGAACTTCTGTCATTGAAAAGGGCTGCGGCAGATCCCTTTCGGGAATTCTGCCACAGCCCTTTTTATCTCACTATACTGTGATCTCTGTTCTTTCTATCCTGTTCTGATTATCTTCTTCTCCGTCTGATAAAGATGATGAGGAATACAATCAGACAAATCAGGAATACTCCAAGGGAAATTCCGGCAATCAACAGCGGAGTAAACAGATTCGTATCATCGCCTGTATTAACCCCTGCAGCACCTTTCACTACACGGAATGTTACTGATTTCGTATCGGATGTACCGTCAGCTACCCATGATCCATTATTGTATACTTCTTTCTTGAAGACAACCTTCAATGTGTAATCACCGACTGCCTTGATCGACATGGTAGTTGTATACGGTGATGAGTTCCAGCTTCCGGTTACATTACCGATCTGGTATGCAGCCGGGCGGTAACGGTAATCGCCGGGATTCGGATTATCATTTCCCATACCTGCTCCGGATGCCGAAAATTTAATCTTGCTGGTAGTATAATACTCTCCGCCCGCCACAATATCAAGAATCAGGTTATCATTTGTTGACGGTCCGTATTTATATGTCGCCTTTACAACTACATCTGATGCCGGCATCACAAATGTAGTTTTCCATCTGGAAGAATCCGCAAAGGACACTCCGCCCTGCAGACTTACCCACTGATCAAACTCACGTCCGCTTGCAGGATAGTAGGAGCTTACTGTTACTGTATCTCCGGCATAACAGGAGTAGGAACTGCTGCTTCCGTTCTCTACCGTAACCGTATAGACAACCTTTTTGTAATGCGCCGTTACTTTAACATCCGCATCCGGCATAACAAATGTTGTTGTAGAGGAATACAGATCCTTCAGACCGACATTGGAAGTATTTACTTCCCAGTAATCGAATTTCATACCCGACGGAGCCGGATCTGCCACAATTTTTACAACACTTCCGCTGACACATTTGCTGTAATTGCTTGTTCCGTTTTTCACGGTAACGCTGTACTCAACGCCTTCATAAATCGCCAGAATGTCAAGGTCTTCATCCACTGTGAGGGTGATTGTGGAATTGTACGCATCGTCTCCCGGATCGTAGGCTCCGCCATTAATCTCCCAATGTGAAAACTGTTTTCCGTAAGGGCTGTCATCTGCTCGGACAGTAATCACTTCCCCTTCCTGGAAGGTATAGGAATCAGCCCTCTCAATACCGTCGATCTCACCGTTTCCGACCGTAACTAAGTATTCCGGCACGATGGCGCTGTATACAGCCGCAACGGTTATGTTTCTTTCCGGCATACTAAACTGCACTGTTTCCTGCGTCGGATCTTCCAGCAGGTCAGTAATCAGCTCTTTGGTATCTGTATCTGTTACTTCCCAGGAATCAAATTCAAGACCGTCCTCTGCCGCATCAGCAGTTACACTTACCTCTGTACCGGCTGTGAAGCCTTCCGGTCCCTTTGTTCCACCCGGTGACAGAACTCCGTTTTCCACCGTCACATTATAGGACATTGTATATGTGGCTGCCAGAGAAACATCAGATGCAGGCATCACAAAGGATGAAACTGCTTCGGACGGATCGCTCATAATTACTTCTGATGATTCCGTCTCCCATCCGTCAAATACCAGTCCTTCTTCTTCTTCCGCCTCAACGGTAACGGTCTCACCTGCGGCATACTGTCCGCTGCCAAGGCCGTTTTCAACATAAACCTCATACGTGACAGGACCTGACTCCGTCTGGATCAGCTCTGTCTCATCCGACTGAACCGGATCCACTTCAATCGTACCGGATTCCTGCGTATCAGCACCGCTCTCATCCTGAGGATCCTGCGATTCACTCTGGGGTATCTGCGAAGGCTCTGCTTCACCCTCTTCATCCTGAAGCGATGCGTATGTAGCCGTTACAATAACGTTTTCTTCCGGCATGGTAAAGAATGCAGTCTGTGCAAAAATATTATCAAATGTTACATTTTCACTTTCTGCATACCATCCTGTAAATTCATACCCTTCTGCCGTACGGTCTGCGGCAGTGACTGCGACCTGAGTTCCAGGTGCAAATTCACCGGCACCCGTTCCGTTGTTAACCTCAACTGTATAATTCACTGCACTCTGCACTTCGGTCGCAGGCTGATCAGTCTGTTCTGCGTACGTCGCAGTAACCGTAACATTTTCCGAAGGCATGACAAATCCCGTTACGTCAGAGCCTGCCTGATCCAGTTCCGCATTAAAACTGTCCACGTACCAGCCGGTAAACTGAAGGCCTTCTCCGCTGCGGTCAAAAGCTGTCACTGTAACCCAGGTACCCGGCCCATAATAACCTGCACCGGAACCATTGTTTACAATCACTTCATATTGAGTTGTATCTGCATCGAGAGGGATTGGATCATCTGCCTGCCCCTCATCTTCACCGATTACAATCTCACCGGAACCGCTATCTGCAGGAATATCGCCAGATCCATCATCAGACGAAGTATCACTGAATCCTTTATCTGTCGGGTTCTGCGTGTCATCGCCGATAATAATTTCATCGGAACCGCCATCCGTCGAAACATCAACCGTGTTATCATCGATTACAAAATCACCGGAACCACTGTCTGCAGGAATATCGCCTGATCCGTCGTCTGACGGGATATCTCCGAATCCGTCGTCTGCAGAAACATCTCCGAATCCATCGTCAGCAGGAATATCTTCCTGCTGAGCCGGCTGGTAAGTGGCTCTCACTGTTGTCTTTCTGTCCGGCATCACAAATGTTGTATCCATAGCCGTCGGATCTGCAAATGATACACCTTCCGTATCCGATGTCCATCCTGCAAATTCCATTCCCTCATCGGGAGCTTCTGCTGTCAGACTGACCGTCTCACCGCTCTGATAGCAGGCTATGTCTTTCTGTTCTTCCGGTATTTCCCAGTCCTCAAAATCATAGTGACGGTCTGAATCATCCTGTCCCTGCAGATAAGAGATTCCGCCTTCCACAATCAGTTCATAGCCTGCCTGGCTCAGGGTAACGGAACCATCCTCCCCTGTCACTGCACTGTAGACTTTACCGTCCTCATGATTCGTCCATCCGCCTTCTCCTTCCGGAGCAATCTCCTGTCCGTCCAGCATAATCACAGATGTGATATCCGTAATGCTGTCTCCCGGGAACAGAAGCTGCGAATCCAATCCGTCTGCTGCAGAATACGACTTTTCCGCCAGAGCCTGTATTACAGGCAGGCAGGTCATCATACAAACCAGCAGAAAACTGATGAATTTTTTCTGTCTATTCTTCATAGTATCCCCTTCCTCTCGTTCTTTCCCTGTCCTGAAAAAACAGTTCTGATACTGTGATTATAGCACAGGCATCTGCTAATTCAAAGAAGGGTTTCCTAGAGCTTTTCTTAAAACTTTTCTAACTTTTTTTCAGAAAAAAGTATAAAAAAGTAAGCAGGACGATAAGCCGGGTTATGTCGTGAATGGTCATCTATCCAGACCTGCCGTTGCCGGCAGGTTCCAGCGACCTACCTGAAGCTGACGGGCAGCCATATGCTTCGTTTCGGTCTTGCTTCGGATGGGGTTTACATGTGCCTCCCACGTTACCGTGAAAGCGGTAGTCTCTTACACTGCCTTTCCACCCTTACCGGCCAGGCCGGCGGTTTATTTCTGTTGCACTGTCCTTAGAGTCGCCTCCACCGGATGTTATCCGGCATCCCTGCCCTGTGAAGCCCGGACTTTCCTCGTCTGGCACCTTTCGGCCTGCCAGCCGCGACCATTTGTCCTACTTACGTGGAGATTGTAACATACCTGCTTTTTTTTGTAAACAGGAAGGAATCCGCTACAGGTCGAAACAGCCTCCGCCGATAAATTCACGGATCAGTGAATTATTGGGTATATTGTCCCCCGGTATCGGCAGGAAATAATCCAGAAATTTCAGAAGTCTCTTAGCCTCTTCAAATTCCGGTGACTCCGGCAAAACAGAGAACAACAGAGGCTCTGCATACTGTTTCAGCACCGCAAGTTCATAAATCAGAGCTGAATTAAACATCACGTCCGCCTCCTCCTGATACGGGAAAATATTGTTCTCTTCTCCTCTTCGCACAGACGGCCACATGGCAATCGTTTTTCCCGCATCCGACCCGCGCGTTCTCGCGTCACGGACAATTCTGCGCAGCAGCCTGCCGTCTGTGGTAGGAATTCTGTTATGCTCATCAATATTCAGCTGAGTCAGAGCACTGATATATATTTTGAATTTCCGTTCTCTCGGAAGACGGCAGGTCAGCTGATCGTTCAGGCAGTGAATTCCTTCGATAATAAGAATGTCATCCTTTCCAAGAGTTTTGCGGTTGCCTTTGTACTCCCTTTTCCCTGTCTTAAAATTAAAGGCAGGCAGATCCACCGTCTTTCCATCCAGCAGATCCAGCATATCCTGGTTCAGCTGATCAATATCGATCGCTTCAAGTCGTTCAAAATCAGGCTTTCCGTCTTCATCCAGCGGTGTAAATTCCCGGTTTACAAAATAATTGTCTGCGGCAATCGGATGAGGTCTCAGACCATAGACGGAGAGCTGTGTGGAAAGCCTGTGGGAAAAAGTGGTTTTTCCGGAAGATGACGGACCGGCAATCAGTACAATCTTCTTTTCCGGAGAAGCAGCTATCTGAGCAGCCATTTCCGCAATTTTCTTTTCATGGTACGCTTCCTGAATCATAATCAGATCCTTGACCTGATGATTGACAATATAGCTGTTCAATGCCCCGACAGTGGGAATTTCCAGCTTTTTCCCCCATTCCATGGAGTCCTTCTGTACATGGAAAATCTTCATGTCCGGCTTAAAGGGCGGCAGTTCTTCCGGGTGCCCGAAGGCTGGAAAGCGCAGCACAAACCCGTCCTCAAACAGTTTCAGATCAAACTGTGTCAGCAGAGAAGTATCAGGAAGCATATAACCATAAAAATAGTCTTCAAATTTTTCGAGGCTGTATATGTTTACTTTCGACGCGCGGCGATAACGGAACAGCTCTTCTTTATCGTACATCCTGTACTTCTTAAAACGCTTTCTTGCCTCATACGTGGCCACAGATGTCTTTACAAAAGGAATTTTTTCTTTTACGAGAAATTCCATATATGCTTTCACTTCATCGAGAAACTGCTGATTCAGCTCCGTTTTCCCCTGCATAGTACAGTAATATCCTCCGCCTACGGCAAAATGGACACCGACACGGTCTATATTATTATTGTCACCTGCCACGTGATAAATCGCGCGCAGCATCAGCATCACAAGGCTTCTCCGATACGTATTATACCCGGCCGTATCAAGAAGTGTCACAAATTCAACGACACATCCATCCTCTGCCTTTTTCGCCAGCTCCCGGAGCCGTCCGTCCGCCTTTACAAGAACAATGGGCGACATCATATCCTCCTGGTACTGTGCAGCAATCTCCCGGTACGTAATGCCCGCACTGTATTCCCTTTTCTGTCCTTTAATTTCTACTGTTATTCTGTTATTCTTCATGCATACCCCTCCCGGTTTCTGTCACATTTCCCTGCTGTTCTGTTCTCTGGCAGTTTCAGCTGCACGAAACTGCGGTCATATTACTTCAAAAGGCTGAACGATCTCAGCCTTTCTGACTTTCACATCAGGAAAACTTTCCTGCAGATACGCTGCCATCTGATCAATAAAAATGTGCTCAATTCCATAATGTCCCGCATCAATGATCAGCAGTCCCTGGTCCACACTGTCAAGTCCGTCGTGGTGGCCGATATCTCCTGTTATAAGAATATCAGCTCCTGCCTGCAGTGCAGGCGCAATCATGCTTTTTCCGGAGCCGGGGGAAAGTGCTACTCTTTTTACTTCCGCCTCTTTACTGCCGAACAGCCGGACATTTGGCAGGCCGAATGCTTTTTTTACGAAGCTGCAGCATTCTTCCGCCGTCATTTTCTTCTTTGCCTCTCCGCAGAAACCGATTCCGTACTCTGTTCCGTCATCCAGCCTGCCTGTAACTTCCAGTATCTTTGTTTTTTTCAGCTTCATCGCATCCTGTGCCAGGCGTGCCATCGCTGTCACATCATAATTTGTATGAATCGCATAATGAGCGATTCTGTTTTCCGCCATGGCAAGTATTTTTCCGCCATGGAGATCACCGCTACAGACACTTTTTATTCCAGACATCAGAAGAGGATGATGCGTCACAAGCAGATCAGCCCCCCAGAAAATGCACTCTTCTATTACTTTGTCAGTAGCGTCCAGTGCAACGTATATTTTTTTTACACTGTGTTCCGGATTTCCCACCTGCAGTCCCGGATTGTCCCATGGCAGAGCCATGGAGGCTGGATATTCACAGGAGAGTTTCTCAATTATTTTTGCTATCTTCATTACGTATTTCCTCCGTTAATTATTCCTGTCGGTTTCAGCCGGAAACAGCTCCAGAGCTTTCCGGATCAGGTTTCGTTCCTTCTCCAGCTCTTTCCGGCGACGAACTGCCTGCTCACTGTTCTGACCGGCGAGGGAGTCACAGATCCGCAGGCTGGTCTCCCTCTCCTTTTTGAGAAACTGATGCAGCACAGGATGACGTGCGGCCAGCAGCAGCGGACCGTATCTCAGTTCCAGTTCATTCATTTTCGTGCTGTCCTTTTCCCGGTGCACCGCCTTCATCATCGGATAGTACTTTCCATCTTCCAGAATCATCTCTTCCCGGATAATGATCCACCCGTTCTCTTCCAGGAAAGCCCTTACCTGTCGGATTTCTGACTGCGGCTGCAAAATCAGCTCCCTGCATTTTTTCAGGCATTCCTCTCCTTCTGTGAGGATCCGGACGGACAAAGGACCGCCCATTCCGGCAATTATGATACAGTCTGCCTCCCCCGGCTCCAGTGATGCCAGCCCGTCGGAAAGCCTTGTCTCTATTTTCTGTTTCAGTCCATGGAGACGGATGTTTTCCTTTGCACGGTCAAGCGGCCCTGTATTGACATCCATGGCAATAGCCCCTGGAATTCTTCCGGCTTCGGCGAGATAAATCGGTATGTACCCGTGGTCTGTTCCTATATCAGCCACTTTGCAGCCGGAAGTTACCATGTCAGCAACTGCTTCCAGCCGTTTTGAAATCTGCATATGATAACTCCCTTCTAATCCAGATAATCACGAAGCTTCCGGCTCCTGCTTGGGTGCCGCAGCTTGCGCAGTGCCTTTGCTTCTATCTGTCTGATTCTTTCCCTTGTTACATTAAATTCTTTTCCCACTTCCTCCAGTGTTCTTGATCGACCGTCATCCAGTCCGAACCGCAGGAAAAGAACGCGCTGTTCCCGCTCTGTAAGTGTGGCCAGTACCTCTGCCAGCTGCTCCCGCAGAATCGCAAAAGCTGCTGCATCTGCCGGAACAGGAACGTGTTCATCCCGGATAAAATCACTGAGATGACTGTCATCCTCTTCCCCTATGGGGGTTTCCAGAGAAACCGGTTCCTGAGAAAATTTCAGTATATCACGTACCTTTTCAGGCGGCATCTCCAGCCTGTCCGCAATCTCCTCAGGACGCGGCTCTCTGCCCAGCTCCTGCATCATCTGCCGCGATGTCCGTATCACCCGGTTCATCGTCTCTACCATATGCACCGGAATCCGGATCGTACGCGACTGATCTGCAATTGCCCGCGTGATGGACTGACGGATCCACCACGTTGCGTACGTGCTGAATTTGTACCCTTTCTGATAATCAAATTTATCCACTGCCTTAATCAGTCCCAGGTTGCCTTCCTGAATCAGGTCAAGCAGCTGCATACCACGCCCCACATAACGCTTTGCGATGCTGACCACCAGCCTGAGGTTGGATTCTGCAAGCCTTTCCTTTGCCTCCTCATCTCCCTCGCTCATCTTTTTCGCCAGCAGCACCTCCTGCTCCGTGGAAAGCAGCGGTATTCTTCCTATTTCCTTCAGATACATTCTGACCGGATCATCGGTAGCCGTTCCTTCCGGAACCGTAATATCCTCCTCATACGTTTCTTCATCCGCCAGATCCAGAATACTTTCCTCTTCCGGATCCTGCAGTGTATCCACGCCTTTCGATTCCAGGAAATCAAGTACTGCTTCATACTGCTGCGCACTGATCGGCTGACTGCCGAAGAACTCCTGGATTTCTCTGTATTCCAGTACATTTTTCCTGGCACCTGCAAATTTAAGCAGTTCATCAAGCTTTTTCTGAAAGTCTGTCGTCTGTGCGTTCATTCTCTCTCCTGCCTTTCCCGGTTCTTCTGTCCGGACTGATCCATACAGCAATAGTCTGTCCGTGTTACAGAGAAATATGCAGCCGTGTCAGATCCTGCAGCCTCCTTTTTGCGTCAATCAGGTTCTGAAGTCCCGCAATATCCGTCGGATCCAGTCGTGATGACCGCTGCTCTATTCCGTGTTCCACCACTTTCCTTATGGTCTCCAGAATTGCCTTTTCCTGTTCCTTCGGCGATTCCACCTTAACCTCCGTATTGAAAAGCTGAGCCACCTGTCTCTGCTGTGTGGGTTCCGTGAAATGATTCGTTATTCTGGCCGGATTCAGTTCTTTCTTTTCAAGCTGCGTATACAGCATTTCTGCCACTTCCCGGTACAGCTCGTCCGAAAAATCCTCGGGCCGGACATAAGCGGAGATTACCGGAAACAGCTTCGGGTATTCGGTAAGCCAGGTCAGAATCATCCGCTGTGACTTCCGGATTCCGTCCTCTTTTTCCTGACGCACCGGAGGCTTCACCGGAGCCTTTCGCACCGGTACCCCCTGCATCAGTGCATTCATT
>JAXEBU010000047.1:0-6953 GCA_034093895.1 Candidatus Choladocola sp.
GACAGATTCTGTGGATGTCCGGGACGGAGGCAGCACACGCGGGAATACCATCCGGGCGGCGTCCTCTAAATCACATCCGGGCGGCGTCCGCAAAAAAACGGCGTTCGAATGTCTCCGTGATTTACTGTTGCGCGTTTCATAAAAAAGAGTTATACTGAAAACAGTTATGTGGACACAACGCGAACAGGAGGGACTGCAATGATTGAAGCAACAAGCTGTGGCGGTGTGGTGGTTTTCAGGGGAAAGATACTTGTTCTGTACAAGAGCTATAAGAACAAGTACGAAGGCTGGGTTCTGCCCAAGGGAACGGTGGAACCGGGCGAAGATTTTAAAGAAACTGCGGCCAGAGAAGTCCTGGAGGAAACGGGAGTCAGGGCCTCTATCATCAAATATATCGGAAAGAGTCAGTATACGTTCAACGTACCGGAGGATACGGTGGCAAAGGATGTACACTGGTATCTGATGATGGCAGACAGTTATTACAGTAAACCACAGCGAGAGGAGTATTTTGTTGACTCAGGGTATTACAAATATCATGAAGCATATCATCTGCTTAAATTTTCCAATGAGAAGATGATCCTTGAGAAGGCTTACAATGAATATTTAAATCTGAAAAAGAATAATCTTTGGGGAAACCGAAAATACTTTTAACCACTGAGTGCCGGGGTTCCGCTGTCTGCGGGATTTCGGCATTTCAACTATCAGATATTATGTGAAACATCGAAGCGAGGATTGTATTTCTGTATTACGCATTACTGCAGCATCGTCAGGAGAGATTGGAATGGACTGGTATGAAAAGCTTTATGTGGGCACAACTGCCGAAAAGAAGAAGGACAGGCTGATTCAAAAGATAGAAAACGGGAAAACTCCGGTTAACACATATCTGATTACACTCCCGAAGACGGAAAAAAACCAGATGGAAATTCTTCCGGTATGGAATCTGCGTTTCTGGTACCCGCGTCAGACGTGTCCGCTGATCATCGGTCTGGCCTGCGGCAGAGAAGAGGCGACAGAGGTTGTATGCAGGATTACGAAGGATATTCTGGCAGAGACGGGAGACTGCAGAATACGGGATTACTTTGAATGCAGCACGGGCAATACCACGCACAGTAACATTAACAGAGAGTAGAGAGGTTGGCAGAGAGAGAATATGCTACATATCATTCTGGGTATACTAAAGGTTGCAGGAATTCTGATTGGTGTTCTCCTGCTGCTGGTGCTGACCCTGGTACTGGCGCTGCTTTTCGTTCCTGTCAGGTATCGGATCCGGGCTTCCGGACAGGAGAAAGACCTGGCGGCCGGAGTTCATGTCAGCTGGCTGCTGCACATATTGAGTGCAGCCGTTTCTTTTGAAAGCGGAGAAGGACTGTCCATTGCGATTCGCATATTCGGCATACGTCTTCCACTGTTTCAGAAGTCTGGAAACAGCAAAAAGGCGGGAGAAGCAAAGCCGAAAGATACAAAGAAGAAAGGCAGAAAGAAAAAGAAAGAAAATAACGATACAGAACATCTGCTTTCAAAAATCGATGATACGGAAATACAGGATGAAGAGCTGATACGGGATGAAGACCCGTTAAAGGCCGAAGAACCATTAAAGGCCGAAGAACCGCTGCAGAACGAAGAACCGCTGCAGGATGAAGAACCGCTGCAGGATGAAGAACCGTTGCAGGATGAAGAACCGCTGCAGGATGAAGAACCGTTGCAGAATGAAGAACCGCTGCAGGAGAAAGAGTCGATACAGGACGGAGACCCGATACGGGATGAAAAGATTCCGGAAAGCCAGGAGAAGGAAAATAAAGAACTGAAATTTCCGGAACAGCTGGAAGTGTCATCTGAGACGGGTTCTGCATCGATATCTGAAAAAATCAGATTTAAAATCATCCGCATCTGTGATAGAATAAAGAATATCTTTGGTAAGATAAGACGGATGACTGAGAAAATCGGAAATTTCCTGAAGTCCCTGACCGGAATACCGGAAAAACTGGTCGAACGTATCGGAACACTTTCACGGAAGCCGGGGGAGCTGCTGGATTTTGCAGAAAAGTATGAAGTTGCAGAGATCCTGAAGAATGTGACCGGTCAGGTGAAATATGTGATCCGCCATTACGGTCCGGGGAGAATCAGCGGATATCTGCATTTTGGAACGGGCGATCCATCGTCCACGGGACAGCTGACGGGTTTACTTTATATGATACTCCCTGCCATATCAGAACGATTTGAGATCAGACCGGAATTTAATGAAGCAATCCTGGAGACAGAGATGATCTGCAGCGGACATATCCGAATATGCCATCTGCTGCGTGCAGGCTGGCAGCTGTTTTTTGATAAGAAGCTTCGCAGACTGATAAAGAAAATGAAAAATGAAAGGGGATCCCGAAATGGCTGACAATTTTCAGAGTACAGTGGAATCATTATTCAGAGGAATGGAAAACTTTATAACGACGAAGACCGTAGTGGGAGACGCAATTACTGTTGGGGACACCATTATTCTTCCGCTGGTGGACGTATCTTTCGGAGTAGCCGCTTCTGCAAAATCAGAAGAGCGCAAAAATAACGGAGGAGGCGGAATGGGCGGAAAGATTTCACCCAGCGCAGTACTCGTAATACAAAACGGAACAACGAAACTGGTCAATGTAAAGAATCAGGACAGCGTGACAAAGATTCTGGATATGGTGCCGGATTTTGTTAATAAATTTACGGCCGGACGCGGCAGTTCGAAAGAGGCAGAGGATCCTGGAGTGGATGAAGCGATCCATAATGCATCAGAAGAAGAGAAGACATTCTAAAACAGTACCTGCAGCATATGATAGAATAAAAGGATAAAAGGTATCGCCATGCGAAGACTGATAGGCTATACACTGTTCTGGATTGCAGCCGGAATGGTTATCCAGCTGTTTATAGAGAGTATCCTCATAAGCATCCTGCTGATACTTTTTTTCCTGCTGCTTGGCTACAATCTGTTTCTGTGCTGAATCAGTCAAAAGGCAGATCCGTAAGGATCTGCCTTATTATAATTCGTTTTGATTTCAGTTAGGCTCTTTCCACTTTTCCTGATCTCAGGCAAGAAGTACAAACGTACATTTTCTGAGCAGCACCGTTAACCTTAACTTTTACATGTTTGATATTTGCTTTCCACATTTTGTTGCTTCTTCTGTGAGAATGACTCACGTTGTTACCGAAATGAACAGCTTTATCACAAATAGCACATTTAGCCATAATAGCACCTCCTTGACAATGAATTAAGCCTATTTACACGATATATAGACTCACAGCAAAGTTATTCTACCAGATGATCCCGATTTTTGCAAGTAAAAAAATCAAAAATGCAAATAATTTTACAGACAGAAAAATTATCTTTGCAATCTGAAGCTTTTCTGGTAAAATAGGACTGTAGAATGCGCTGTTGTACCATGAATACAAATATGCGGTACAGGAGAGCGCGGCTGCCTTTGGAAAAATGAAATTTCAAAATAGATGGAGGTTTCGGATTATGAAAGGACGTATGAGTAACGAACTTGGTTCAATCGTAATTGATCCCAATGTTATTGCGACTTATGCCGGAAGCGTTGCAGTAGAATGCTTCGGTATTGTCGGTATGGCGATTGTAAATGTAAAAGATGGACTGGTAAGACTTCTGAAGAGAGACAGTCTGGAGCGTGGGCTGAGCGTCCGTATTGAAGAAAACAGGATTACGATAGATTTTCACGTAATCGTATCATACGGTGTAAGTATTTCGGCTGTTGCGGACAATCTTTTCGGCAATGTCAAATACCGTGTGGAAGAGTTCACCGGTATGGAAGTAGAGAAAATCAATATGTACGTAGAAGGCGTACGCGTCATTGATTAAGGAGGAGACACCAGTGAATACAAATACGATAGATGCATCTTTGTGTGCAAAGATGTTTCTGGCCGGTGCCAGAAATCTGGAAGCGAAAAAAGAATGGATTAATGAGTTGAATGTTTTTCCGGTACCGGACGGTGATACGGGAACGAATATGACACTGACGATCATGGCGGCTGCCAGAGAGGTGGTTGCCCTTGAGCCGCTTACAATGGAGACTTTTGCGAAAGCCGTTTCATCCGGTTCCCTCCGCGGTGCCCGCGGAAACTCAGGCGTTATTCTGTCTCAGCTTCTGCGCGGTTTCACGAAAGTGATCCGACAGGAGAAGGAGATTACTCCGGTAGTGCTGGCAGCTTCTTTCCAGAAGGCTGTTGAGACTGCATACAAGGCAGTCATGAAACCGAAGGAAGGCACGATTCTGACAGTAGCAAGAGGCGCATCTGACTGTGCCGTGGAGCTTCTGGAGGAAAATCCTGACATTGATCTGACAACGATGATGGAGAAGGTGCTGGAGCGCGCGGAGGAGGTTCTGAATAAAACACCGGAAATGCTGCCTGTACTGAAAGAAGCAGGTGTTGTGGATTCCGGCGGACAGGGACTGCTTCAGGTACTGAAGGGAGCTTATGATGCATTTTCCGGAAAAGAAATCGATTATTCTGACCTGCAGCCCGCAGCTGCCTCAACCGTGTCTGTATCCTCAGCAGCACCGGTAGAAGCCGATATCAAATTTGGGTACTGTACGGAATTTATTATTATGCTGGAGAAAGAATATACGGAGGAGACAGAGCTTTCGTTCAAAGCTTATCTGGAATCCATCGGTGACTCCATCGTAGTCGTTTCCGATGACGATATTGTGAAGGTGCATGTTCACACCAACGATCCGGGTCTTGCCATTCAGCGCGCGCTGACATACGGTTCTCTTACGAGAATGAAGATAGATAACATGAGAGAAGAGCACCACGAGAAGGTGATCCGGGAGGCGGAAAAACAGGCTGCTTCTGAAGAAAAACAGAAACCGGAGCCGAAAGAGATGAAGGAAACGGGATTTATCTCCGTATCCATCGGCGACGGAATTGCTGATATTTTCCGGGATCTGGGCGTTGACTATCTGATTGAGGGCGGACAGACCATGAATCCCAGCACAGAGGACATGCTGACTGCCATTGAGAAGGTGAATGCGAAGAATATCTTTATACTTCCGAATAACAAGAACATTATTCTTGCGGCAAATCAGGCAAAGGCACTGACAGAGGACAAGAATATCATCGTTATCCCGACGAAGACAGTTCCTCAGGGTATTACCGCCGTAATTAATTATGTGCCTGAGAAATCACCGGAAGAAAATGCGGCAGTGATGGAAGAAGAGATTGCACGTGTGAAGACGGGGCAGTTGACGTATGCCGTCCGTGATACGCACATCGATGACAAGACGATCCATGCCGGAGATATCATGGGCGTCGGTGATCATTCCATACTTGCAGTAGGAAAAGAGATTGACCCGGTGGCGCTGGAGACTGTATCTCTGATGGTAGATGAGGAGTCCGAGCTGATCAGCATTTACTACGGAGAAGATATGAAGGAAGAAGAGGCGGAAGAACTGCGCAGCAAAATCGAAGAACAGTATCCGGACTGCGATGTGGAGCTGAACTGCGGTGGCCAGCCCATTTACTATTATATTATTTCTGTAGAATAAGGGGTACGTATGAATCTCGAATCTTCACTTGATTCACTGAAAGGGATCGGTGAAAAGACAAAACAGTTGTTTGAAAAAGCAGGCATACAGAATCTGAGTGAGCTGATCAGTTATTATCCGCGTTCCTATGAGAGGTTTGAACAGCCGGTGCGGATAAGTGAAGTGACGGCAGGTGATATGGCAGTGGTCTCAGGATGTCTTATGACGGTGATATCCACCCGCTATGTCCGGGGACTTTCCATATCCACCGCTGTCTGTCGGGATGAGAGCGGAGCGCTGACGCTGACCTGGTTCAATATGCCGTACCTGAAAAATACAGTCCGCCAGGGAGTACCTTACGTATTCCGCGGAAGAATCAGACAGAAGGGACAGCAGCTGCTCATGGAGCAGCCTGCTGTTTTTCGTATGGAACAGTACCGGGCCATGACGGATGAGATGCATCCCGTCTATACAGTGACGAAAGGACTGACCAGTCAGATGATTCAGAAGGCTGTCAGACAGGTACTGTCACGGAAAGAACTGCTGCGGGAGTATATGCCGCTGTCGTTTCGTGAAAAGTATTATCTTTCGGAATACAATTATGCAGTGGAACAGATTCATTTTCCGGAGAGTCAGCATGCGCTGGAGATGGCCCGGAAAAGACTGGTATTTGATGAGTTCTTCTTTTTCCTTCTTCAGCTGCGTACACTGAAAAGTGTTCGGGAGAAGTCCGAAAATCATTTTTTCGTCCGCTCATCTGTAATGGCTGAGCGGGTGATTGAAAATCTTCCGTATGCGCTGACGAATGCACAGAAAAAGGTCTGGAAAACCATATCCGAAGAGCTGCAGGGAGGGACGGTGATGGCACGGCTGATTCAGGGTGACGTGGGATCGGGAAAAACCATTGTTTCCATTCTGGCTCTTGTGATGGTGGCAGAAAGCGGGTATCAGGGAGCATTGATGGTGCCGACGGAGGTGCTTGCGAGACAGCATTACGAATCACTGACAGAGCTGATACGGCAGAACAGTCTTCCTTTTGAAACGGTGTTGCTGACGGGCTCCATGACCGCAAAACAGAAAAAAGAAGTGTATGAAAAAATGGAATCGGGTCAGGCATCCATAGTGGTGGGTACCCATGCGCTGATCCAGGAGAAAGCAGTCTATCATAACCTTGCTCTCGTGATCACCGATGAACAGCACAGGTTTGGTGTGCGGCAGAGGGAAATGCTTGCAAAGAAGGGGGATATGCCCCATACAATTGTGATGAGTGCAACACCGATTCCGCGAACCCTGGCAGTTATACTTTACGGAGATCTCGATATCTCTGTCATTAACGAGATGCCGGCCAACCGCCTTCCCATCAAAAACTGCGTGGTCAATACGGGCTATCGGAAGAAAGCGTATGAATTTATCCGAAAACAGGTGGAACAGGGACATCAG
>JAXEBU010000048.1:0-11596 GCA_034093895.1 Candidatus Choladocola sp.
ATTGACTGCGGTATCGCAGAGTGCAACATGATGGGTATCGCTGCAGGACTTTCCACAGCAGGAAAGGTTCCGTTTGCAAGCACATTTGCAATGTTCGCAGCAGGACGTGCATTTGAGCAGGTAAGAAACTCCATCGGATATCCGCATATGAACGTAAAGATCGGCGCAACTCACGCAGGAATTTCTGTAGGTGAGGACGGTGCATCCCATCAGTGTAATGAGGATCTTGCTCTGATGCGTACAATTCCGGGTATGGTTGTTATCAACCCGTCTGATGATGTAGAAGCAAGAGCAGCTGTAAAGGCAGCATATGAGTATGTTGGACCGGTTTACCTTCGTTTCGGCCGTCTTGCAGTTCCGGTAATCAACAACAATCCGGATTACAAGTTCGAGATCGGTAAAGGTGTTCCGCTCAGAGAAGGTACAGATGTGACCATCATCGCAACCGGACTTTGTGTAAACAGCGCCCTGGAAGCAGCAGAAATGCTTGAAAAAGACGGCGTATCCGCAAAGGTAATCAACATCCACACAATCAAACCGCTGGATGAGGAGCTGGTAGTGGAAGCTGCAAAGGCAACAGGAAAGGTTGTAACTGTTGAAGAGCATTCTGTAATCGGCGGACTTGGCGGTGCAGTTTGTGAAGCACTCAGTGCAAAGGCTCCGACACCGGTTCTGAGAATCGGCGTACAGGATGTATTCGGTGAATCAGGTCCGGCAGCAGCACTGCTGGCAAAATACAAACTGGACGGTGCAGGTGTTTACGAACAGATCAAAGCATGGCTGTAAGCTGCAGGAGACAGATGCAGGCCGTTTGAAGCAGGTCAGTGTCATGTTAAAACAGACGCAGATGTATAAGCAGTAAATAAGAAAGGCTGACGCAGGAAACGATGGAAAGATCGTTGATGCGGCAGCCTTTTTGTATGAAGGAATGGGTGCGAAGCACACTTTTTATGCTCTGTTCAGAGTGAAGATAAACTCCGTGCCGACACCTTCCGTACTGATGACATTGATATTCTGGTTATGGGCGCGGATGATTTCTTTTACGATGGACAGGCCCAGCCCCGTTCCTTTCTTGTCGCGTCCGCGGGAAGCATCTGTCTTGTAGAAACGATCCCAGATCCTGGACAGATTTTCTTTTGCAATTCCCTCGCCTTTATCTTTTACGGAGACAAAAACACTGTTATTCTGCTCGTGGACAGTGATCAGAATTTCGGATCCGGTGTAGCTGAACTTGATTGCATTGTCAATCAGATTGTAAAGCACCTGCTGTATTTTTCCCATATCTGCATGTACCATCACGGAGTCAGAGGAGAACGCGGAGAGGATGTGCAGATTCTTTTTCCGGCACGTTCCTTCAAAGGCTTCCATGGTGCTGCGAATCACGGAAACGATGTCGAAATCGGTCATTTCCAGATAAGTTCCGTTGTCATCCAGTGTATTCAGGAGAAGAAGTCCTTCTGTCAGCTTGTTCAGACGCTCTGTTTCACTCAATACAATATTCAGATACCGCTCCTGCATTTCGGGAGGGATTGTGCCGTCCAGTATGGCTTCCACGTATCCTTTAATGGAGGTCAGGGGAGAACGAAAATCGTGGGAGATATTGGAGATAAACTTCCGCTGGTATTCCTCAGAGCTGCTGACAGATTCAGCCAGATAATTAATGGATGCAGTCAGTCTCCCAAGCTCGTCATTTGCATTGTACGGAATGGGAGGATGAGAGTTGCCGTCAGTATACTGTGAAGCAGCCAGAATAATTCTGTTCAGGGGACGATAAAGCTTTACCATAAACATGGCTGCCGGTATGAGAGACAGAAATAAAACAAGAATCAGAAGAAAATAACAGACGTTCTGTATGGCGATGGAATGGGTAGCCAGATAGGCGCGGTATACTTCGTCATCAGAGATTGCGTACAGCGACCGTCGAAGAAGCTTCGGAGTCAGAAAAAAAGCAGCCAGAAAGCTGCCGGCAATAAAAAACAGATAAGCTTTCAGGCAGGTACCCAGCAGTTTTTGTTTCATAGATATATTCCTCCCTTAATCAGATGAGTTGATCGACAAATGAGCCTGCCGTCGATTTTTTCGCGCTGCCCACTCTCAAAATCGTCGAAACTCATCAGATATCAGATCCGGAAGCTGCCGCGAAGTTCACTTCAGCGAAACGGGCGGCAGCTTTTTCTCAGTTTCTTACTTCGAATTTGTATCCGATTCCCCAGACTGTGGCAATGGACCATTTTTCGTGATCTTTAATTTTTTCGCGGAGACGTTTGATGTGGACATCGACAGTCCGCGTATCGCCGATATATTCGTAGCCCCAGATATGATCGAGAAGCTGTTCCCGCGTAAATACCTGGTTGGGCGATGCTGCAAGAAAATAGAGCAGCTCCAGTTCCTTTGGCGGCATGTCAACGGTTTCGCCCTTATATACAACAGAATAATTTGTAAGATTGATGGAGAGATCGGGATATTCCACAAACTTACCTGACGGTTTCTGCTGCACGGTCGGATATGGCTGGTAGCGGCGCAGTACAGCTTTTACGCGGGCTACCAGTTCCTTGGAGTCGAAAGGCTTGATCATATAATCGTCGGCACCGAGCTCCAGTCCGAGCACCTTGTCAAAAACTTCGCCCTTTGCAGAGAGCATGATAATGGGCGTGTTGGAGCGCTGACGGATTTCACGGCAGACCTGATAGCCGTCGATACCCGGGAGCATCAGGTCGAGAAGAATCAGATTGGGCTGAAAAATCTCAAACTGACGCAGTGCAGCCTCGCCATCGTATACAATTTTCGTTTCATAAAATTCTTTCGTCAGATAAAGAGAAATCAGTTCGGAGATGTTTTCATCATCATCCACGATCAGGATTTTCTGCTTTGCAATCATTTTGTATCCTCCCTGTATGACTTTTGACCCTGGCATCATTTGAACTCAACGATAGTTACCCCGGCATCTCCCTCACCGAACTCGCCCAGCCGGTAGGATTTGACGTGTTTCTGCCGTCTGAGGTATTCGTGAACCGCCTTGCGCAGTGCGCCGCTTCCCTTTCCGTGCACGACGCGGACCGGGGAAAGGTGGGCGAGATAAGCATCATCCAGATATTTATCAAGCTCTGCAATTGCTTCATCGGTAGTTTTTCCGATCAGATTGATTTCGGCGCTGATGGAGTAGGATTTTGCCATTTTTACCTTGCTGCCGCCGGTGCGGGAGGAAGCTGTTTTAAGAACGGGTTCGTCTTCCAGCTTTTCCAGATCCCTCAGATTGACCTGCGAACGGAGAATGCCCATCTGTACAAAGAGATTTCCCTTTGCATCCGGTTTGGTGCTGACGGTTCCCTTCAGATTCATGCTGAGCACACGGACGCTGTCGCCGATCCGCAGATCTTTGGCGGACAGTTCTTTTTTTGGTTTCCGTTCCGTCTTTGCACTGATATCTTTCTCAAGACCGGACATTTTTTCACGGAGCTTTGTACGCTCCTGTTCCATTTTTTTCGAAGCATCGGTCTGTTTTCCCAGCCTGTTGTATTTGCGGATGGTTTCGTCTGCGTATTCTTTGGCCTCGCGAAGCATGGCCTGTGCTTCTTCGCGGGCTTTCTGAAGAATGGCCTCGCGGCTCGATTCCAGACGGTCTTCCTTGCGCTCCAGCCTTTTCTTCAGCTCCTCCACTTCCTGCTTGTAACGGTTGATTTCCTGCTGTTCTTTCTCGATGATAAGGCGGTTGGCTTCCAGATCGGAGATCACATCTTCAAAATCTTCATCCTCTTTGCTGAGATGTTCCTTCGCCTCATCAATAATATAATCCGGAAGTCCCAGTTTCTCGGAGATGGCAAAAGCGTTGCTCTTGCCGGGAACACCGATCAGAAGGCGGTAAGTGGGACGCAGGGTTTCCACGTTGAATTCACAGCATCCGTTCTGAACACCGGGAGTGGACAGTGCAAACACCTTCAGCTCGCTGTAATGGGTGGTGGCTATGGTACGGATCCCCCTCCTGTGAAGATTGTCAAGAATCGCGATAGCCAGAGCAGCTCCCTCTGTCGGATCCGTGCCGGCACCCAGCTCATCAAACAGAACGAGCGATTTCTCGTCTGCATGTTCCCAGAAGGATACGATATTTGTCATATGGGAGGAAAAAGTACTGAGGCTCTGCTCGATACTCTGCTCATCTCCGATATCCGCATAAACTTCATGAAAAACAGACAGTTCTGAATGGTCAAATGCGGGGATATGGAGTCCGGCCTGACCAAGCAGTGTGAACAGTCCCACCGTTTTCAGAGAAACTGTTTTTCCTCCTGTGTTTGGTCCCGAAATGACGAGCAGATCAAAATCGTCACCGAGACGGATATCTACGGGCACTACTTTTTTCGGATCGAGAAGAGGATGGCGACCCTTTTTGATCCTGATCCGGCCTTCTTCGTTAAAATCAGGTTCTGATCCGTTATAAGAACAGGAAAGCTGCGCCCGGGCAAAGATAAAATCAAGCTCTGTCAGAAGGATCACATCGGTGCGGAGGTTTTCTGCTTCCTCTGCCACCAGACCGCTCAGAGTCGCCAGTACGATCTCGATTTCTTTTTCTTCCTGGATTTCCAGTTCCCGAAGATCGTTGTTCAGCTTTACGACAGCCATCGGTTCTACGAAAAGGGTGGAACCGGTGGAGGACTGGTCATGGATCATACCGGGAACCTGTCCCCTGTATTCTGCCTTTACCGGGATACAGAAACGACCGTTACGCTGGGTGATAACCGCATCCTGCAGATACGCCCTTGCAGAGCCGTTGACGAGAGAATTCAGCTGCGCGCGGATTTTATCATTGGTCAGCTTCATGGACCGTCTCACCTGACGCAGTCCCGGGCTGGCATCATCGCTGATTTCATCTTCGGAAAGAATACAGCGTCGGATTTCAGAGGACAGCGGGGAGAGAGGCTGCAGAGCCGCGAACATCTCCTCCAGGGAGTCTTCCGAGTGCTCGTCGGTATCGCTGCGGGACCAGGATTTCACACGCAGTGCAGTCTCCAACAGGCGGCAGACACGCAGGAGCTCTTCGATATTCAGAGAGCTGCCGATCTCAAGGCGTTTCAGCGAGCCGCGGATATCATACAATCCGGAAAAAGAAACGCTTCCCCTGCGCAGAATACGGCTGACGGCATCTGTGGTTTCGCGCTGCATCCTCCTGATTTCGTGAATATCAGCAGACGGAACGAGATTACGGCACAGCTCTTTCCCCGGCTCAGATGCGGCGTATTCCGTCAGCTTCTGTATAATTTTGGGGTACTCCAGTACCTTCATTGCTTTTTCATTCATAAGTTTTCCTCCAGTACCGCATCGGGTGCGGATTCAGTCAGTTACTATTTTACATTAAATTCACTGATTTGAAAAGTGGTGGCGCAGGGTAACATTTGAAAGAAAAGAATCATGTGTTTTTTACACCCATGTTTCTTTGGAAAATGTGTTTACTATTTCCGCCTTTTCTTCTATAATAAAGTAACAGGGGTACGCGGGATGGCAGAAAATTTTGTGTGAAAGATGCCATCCTGATGTCTGTGTGGCCCTGATACCGCAGTCTGCGTTTATGAGAGAGCAGAGGCAGCGGATTCCGGGAATCCGCCGGATGTGGTATGCAAGTGAAAGAAAGGGAGCAATCATGAAATATATTGAAACATTCCGCGAAGGCGATAAGATAAACGATATTTATCTCTGTAAATACAAGCAGTCGGCAACGGCAAAAAACGGAAAGATGTATGAAAATGTAATTCTTCAGGACAAGACAGGCACGATTGATGCGAAGATCTGGGATCCGAATTCTTCCGGAATCGAAGAATTTGATGTCATGGATTACGTTTTTGTCACAGGTGATGTGACAAGTTTTCAGGGAACGCTGCAGATGAGCATAAAGCGTGCCCGCAAAGCAGATGAGAGTGAATACATTGCAGCAGATTATCTTCCGGTCAGCGAAAAGAACATTGATCAGATGTATGAAGAACTGATGGGGTACATGAAGCAGGTGGAGAATCCGTATCTCCAGAAACTGATTCAGATGTATTTTGTAGATAATAAGCCTTTCATTGATGCATTTAAAAAGCATTCGGCGGCGAAGACAGTGCATCACGGATTTGTGGGAGGTCTTCTGGAGCATACACTGGGAGTAGTAAAGCTGTGCGCCTTTTATATTCAGCAGTATCCGTTTCTGCAGAAGGACCTGCTGTTTACGGCGGCACTGTTTCACGATGTGGGAAAGCTGAAGGAAATCTCAAACTTTCCTGAGAATGACTACACGGATGACGGACAGCTGTTGGGCCATATTGTGATGGGCTGTGAGCTGGTTGGCTTTGGATGCAGGCATATTAAAAATTTCCCCAAGAAGCTGATGAGTGAACTGCAGCACTGTATTCTGGCCCATCACGGAGAGCTGGAATTCGGTTCACCGAAAAAACCTGCGCTTCCGGAGGCGATGGCGCTGAATTATGCGGATAATACGGATGCCAAGATGGAGACTATGCGCGAGATCCTGAAGAATGCAGGAGATTCCGGTGAATGGCTGGGTTATAATCGCCTGTTTGAGACAAACCTCAGAAGAAGTACACTGTTTTAGGGCATATTCAGAAAAAATGACGGAAGCGTATGTTTCCGTCGGATTCTGAGTATCTGTCTTATGGCAGGAGGATAAATAAACTGGATGGGAGTGAGCAGTTATGAGAATCATGCTGTTTGAAAAAAAGGCCGGTATCACCATCGGCGTATTCTGCTCTGTGCTGGCATCTGCGGGAGTGTGCAGTACAGCTATGGCGTGGAATCTGGATTCGGAGAAAGAAGATTACCGCACGATGGAAGAGTGGAATTATTATGCTGACACGGTAGAGGAGGTCGGCAGAGAATATGATTATCAGGGCGGATTTGCGCTGTGTGATATGAATGGTGACGGCATGGCGGAGCTGTTGATTTCCACAGGAACCTGCAATGCAGACTGGTATAATTACGTATATACGATTGAAGACGATACGGTTACGTATGTGGACGGTTTTTACGGAGCAGACCGGTTTTATAAGGCACCGGAAGGAAAGGGACTTTACGCGGTGAACGGAAAAATGGGGTATCAGCGCGTGGAATGGATCAATATGGAAAAGAGCGGTCTCTGGTCCTATACGGTGCTGGAAGGTGAGCTGGAGACAGGGCAGGATTATTACGAAAACGAGGATGAAATTGAACTGCTTTATTACAGTGAAATCGAATTTGAGTAAAACAGGAGCAGACAGCAGTAAAAGACAGAAAAGAAAGTCAGACAAATCAGTATCTGAGGAGTTGCAGAAATATGAAAAAAGATGATATTGTCACAGTTACCATAGAAGACCTGAGCAGTGACGGCCTGGGGGTCGGTCATTTTGAGGGGATGGCACTTTTTGTAAAAGATACCGTAATCGGAGATGTGGTGGAGGCAAAAATCATGAAGATGAAAAAGACGTACGGTTACGCACGTCTTTTTCGTCTCTTGGAGCCAAGTCCCGACCGTGTGGAACCACCGTGTCCGGTGTCACGGCAGTGCGGAGGGTGTCAGATTCAGGCCATGAGCTACGAGGCACAGCTGCGCTTCAAAGCATCAAAAGTAAAGAACAATCTGATGAGAATCGGTAAATTCGAGAATCCGCCCATGGAACCCATTCTTGGGATGGATGAGCCGTTTCGATACAGAAATAAGGCACAGTTTCCGGTGGGTACGGACCGCAGCGGAAAGCTGAAGGCCGGATTTTATGCCGGCAGAACCCACTCGATTATTGAATGTCATGACTGTCTGCTGGGCGCTTCTGTCAATCGGGAGATTCTGGAGCTCGTTCTTGCGCACATGGAAAAGTATAACATCCCGTCATACGATGAAACGACAGGTCGTGGACTCGTCCGCCATGTAATGATTCGTGTCGGCTTTCAGACAGGTCAGATCATGGTCTGTATCGTGATCAACGGCACTTCATTTCCGAAAAGCGACCGCCTTGTTAAGCAGCTCTCTGCGCTGAAGGGAATGACCAGCATTACACTGAACATCAATCAGGAAAAAACAAATGTGATTATGGGACGTCAGCTGAAGCTTCTCTGGGGACAGGAATATATCGAAGATCTGATCGGATCTGTCCGTTTTCGGATTTCTCCTCTGTCCTTCTATCAGGTCAACCCGAAGCAGACCGAAAAACTGTACGGGAAAGCGCTGGAGTATGCAGGTCTGACCGGAGAGGAGACCGTCTGGGATCTGTACTGCGGAATCGGAACAATATCGCTGTTCCTTGCCCGCAACGCAAAACAGGTCTGTGGTGTGGAGATTGTGCCCGAGGCAATTCAGGATGCCAGACAGAATGCGGTGCTCAACGATATCACAAATGCGCAGTTTTTTACAGGAAAGGCAGAGGAAGTGCTGCCTGAAAAATACGAACGGGAAGGTATCCGTGCCGACGTAATTGTGGTGGATCCGCCGCGAAAAGGATGTGAGGAAGCAGTGCTGCACACCATGATTCAGATGGCCCCGGAACGCATCGTATACGTGAGCTGTGATTCCGCCACACTGGCCCGGGATCTGAAAATCCTGTGCGAAAATGGATATGAGTTAAAGCGGGTCTGCCCGGTGGACATGTTTGGAAACAGCGTGCATGTGGAGACTGTGTGCAAATTAGTCAGGAAATAAGAGGTTTTTCAATAGTATTTGTGATAAGTTCAGTCTGTTTGCTACCTATTTGCCACCGTATTTTTGAAAAATTATACTGAACGAAAGAATAGGGTTGAACCACTGAACAATCAGAGGATTCAACCCCTTTTTTTGTTATTTATGACAGCTTTCTGGTGGTCACCTGTTCAAACAAGGCAAGATTCAAACTACAGGAATCACAGATGAAGTGTTTGTTGAACTTGAAAATATACTTAATGAATTGGCAAGAAAAAAGGATATTGTCACAGGGCAGATTGCTGATCTTGTGGAAAAAGCTAATGATATGTGCGTGTTACATAGGCAAATTCATGGCTGTGCTAATGAATTATATTATAATTTGAAGCGAAAACAGCTAACGGATCAGGGCATTGACCTATCCAAGCCATGTAATGCATATAAATATGACTTACATTGTTTGAAACAAATTACTCATGGTGGTTTTTTCAAAGTAGAATTAAAAGATACAATGAGCAGATAAATAATTGTGACCGGGGTGAATCATCATTCCCGGTTTCGTAGTTGCAGTAGTAGGAGGGGGAAATAGATTTTGTCGGTAGTTTTTGAAGATAACAGAATGGTAGTAAAAGCAGCAATCAATGATGCGTCTGTTGCATGGTTATATGAAGCTGCCGGGGAAGTACAAGCACAAGCCCAAAGAAACGCAAGGGTGAAAACAGGTCAGACCCGTGGTTCATATGAATATCATGTTGATGAAGGGAACCTTGAAGCAGAAACAGGAAGTAATTACCAAAATGCTATTTGGGAAGAATTTGGAACTGGTGAATATGCCCTGAATGGTGACGGCAGAAAAGGCGGTTGGAAATATGTTGATGCAGAAGGTCAAGGACATTTTACAAGGGGAAAGAGACCAAACAGAACTTTATACAATGCATTTTCTGCATTACCAAAAGCACCGACAACCCCGTCATTGCCAAAAGCACCGACAATAAAAGATGCTGTCAGTCATATTCCTACTGTTGGAAAAACGATCAGCAAAGGAATGAAATAAAGTCATATAACGGTTATATTGGCAGGCAAAAGCATTGATGATATTTTTATCATTGGTGCTTTTTTCTTTTGTATATGGTAATTATATGAGTTGTCAGAAGTAAAATAGCATGGTAGAATAATGTCGTAGGAAACAACCGTGTTACAGGGTGGCGGACCTCTATTCTTACATAGAATGGGGGTGGTGCTGATGGACAAGAAACCTTTTGACTTCAAGGACTTGATGGCTTTTGGAATGTTCATTTTAGCATTGCTGACATTCGTTTTTACGTTTATCAGATAATGTCTTAACGCATAGAAAAACCACCCTCATACTTTGACCGGTAATGGGTGGCATTTTCTATGTTCACTATTTAACAGGTCAACCCCTTGTGGGCGGTTGTTTTCCTTACATTTATAATAACACGATTGTTCAGAGTGTTCAATAGAAAGTTCAGAGAAAAAGACTTGATCATGAAAGGGGATAGCCATGTCAAATACTAATTTTTATAAGAAAAATGCATCAGATACTATTTGGTGGGCTAATACCCCCGACCGAATAGGGGGAATTCCTTTTTAGTTTCGATAAGAAACACATTTTCAACCTGTTTGCTGATTATCCTGAAAAGCTGACAGCAGAACAGAAAAAAATATTCGATGATGAAAACACCGAATGGGCTGATTTCTTCAAAGACAGGACTTAAGAGCAAAGGTAAGGAAATATACACCTTTGCTTTTTTCGTTCTTATATGACGATTATATGAGAGAAAAAACTGACGGCTGCCGGATATAATTATAAAGAAGTACAGGCAAGGGTAAACGAATTGCTGTAATGTGGTGGCAATGCCACCCGTCTGCCACCGAATGAAACATATATTGAAAAGCCTTGAAAAGCGCTAAAATCTGAACCATTGAAAAAACCGCTATTTTACGGTATTATTAAGGCGGTGCAAAGCCTTACAATAATGAACTTTCACACGTTCCGGCACACGGTGCATGTTGAGACGGTATGTTTATTGTCCAAACTTAATACGAAGCAATATATCGAGATTAACTTGGACATGGACGAGCTGGATTTGACCGATGTAGAGAAGAAAGCGACCTATGAAGAAATCAAGGCATATGTTCTTGAAAATACCGGATTAAAGGTCAGCAATCTTTATATCACTCCGGTGAAACAGAAATACGGTATCATCGAGCGTGAGAATTATAATAAACCTAAATCAGTAGATGCCAGGCAACCTAAATGTCCTCCAGATAAGGAAAATGTAATTAAAGAAGCACTCCAGCATTTTGGAATGATTTAAGGAAAACAGATACAATATTCGAAACGGCGAATGATAGAATAGGAAATGAACTAAAAGCACTTTTGGAAAGAAATTCCAAAGTGCTCTTAGTTGTTTTGTTATATTAGTTCTGCATTGGATAAATATCCTTGAAAATTACGGATTCCGAACCGATATGTCCATGTGCCAAATCTTCATATACACCGTTGATGGCTGGTTCCCACATATGATTCTTATTCAGTGTATATGCCTGACAGAGCATATGATCAAGCTTGTAGATTTTATCCAGCTTGAGCAGTTTGCGGTATTCATAACGTTTAGAGTGCTGCATAGTGTTCTTTAATTTCTGTAGCATCTGCGCAAATTGTGCTGCTTCTTGCTGATATTTCGGAGAAATTTTTTTCTGTTTATGTGCATCTACAGCAGTCTGTACCTGTTCTTTGGTTACGACCTCTCCAGCACACATTAGTTTCATACCCTCTGTACGGCCCTTGTTGATTTGGCGAAGACGAATTGCCGGTCGTACAGACCAATCCTTATGATAGACATTTCTCCCGTGATACTGGACTCCCTGATCAAATACCATTTGTGGATAAGCGACATAAGAAAATTGTTTGCCTTTGTCTTTCCCGGTGTTGATGCTGCAGCGGCC
>JAXEBU010000049.1:0-10351 GCA_034093895.1 Candidatus Choladocola sp.
CCCCGTCCGCAGATATCGCAGTTTCCCCGGTATCCGGTATGGCGGAAGCAGATAACACTGCTCTCAAATCTGGCCAAAGCAGCTGTTTTTCCATATCTGTTCCGGAATCAATGAAAGAAAACGGCGCACCTCCTCCGGCGCTTTTTTCCAGCTGTCCCTGATCTCCTGCTCCGTTTTTCTCAATGGATCTGAGTTCTGTCCGCTGCTCTCTTTTTTCATCAGGGCCAGGAAATGACCTTCTCCGTGTACGCGGTGAGGCCAGACACGGATACAGGCTTCCAGCGGATGTCGCCCCTGTTCAAATCCCTCTGCCACAGGCGGCTGCACCAGAGAAAGATCGGGGCGGCGCTCAAGAATCGCTTCAATAACCGATTCATCCTCTTCCTCCGAAAAGGTGCAGGTGGAGTATACCATCATCCCTCCCGGTTTCAGCATCGCGGCAGCACACGTAAGAATTTCCTTCTGAAGAGGTGCATAGGACTGCGGTCCCCGTTCTCTCCATGAATCGATGAGGCCCGGATCCTTCCGGAACATCCCTTCCCCGGAACACGGTGCATCCACAAGAATCTTATCGAAGCTGCATCCGAACGTATCCAGCAGCTTCTGTGGTGTTTCTCCCGTAATACAGCAGTTTGAAGTTCCCCAGACAGTCAGATTCTTAACGAGCGCCTTTGCACGGCTGGTACTGACATCATTGGCGATCAAAAGACCGTCTCTTCCCAATCGTGAAGAAAGCTCCGTGGCTTTTCCGCCGGGAGCCGCACACAGGTCAAGCACCGTCTCCCCGGAACAGACGGGCAGTCTGGATGCGGGCAGCATGGCACTTGGTTCCTGAATATAATATAGTCCTGCAAAGTAATGAGGATGCTTTGTAACCGGCTCCTCCTTCCGGTAATAAAATCCGTTATCTGTCCATGGCACAGGCTCCAGATGAAAGGGTGTGATGGAAAGAAAGTGTTCCACCGATATCTTTCCCGTATTTACCCGAAGTCCCGCATACTCTTCCTGATCAAAGCACGCAAGAAAATCTTCGTATTCTGCTCCAAGCTGTTCCTGCATGCGCCTGGAAAACTGTTCCGGCAGTCTGCTCATAAAAGTACTCCGTTTCGTATTGTCCCGGCTGCAGCTGATTTCTGCAGCCCGTTGTTCTATGTATCAGAAATCATTGTTGATCGACTGGGCACGGTAACCCTCTGCTATTATATCAAGCTCCTTGCCAAACCGTTTCAGCTGTTCAATGTCGTTCAGTTCGTAGATCCGGTAAAACTCATCCTGGATTTTCAGGACCTCCCGCTTGTTTGCTATGCGGTACAGATTCTGAATATTGTTCAGAATATCCGACACGATCCTCGACTGAATCAGGAAGGAATTCTGTGCATCCATGATCTCACTGCGTACAGATGACATCTCATTGTCGAGAAGGATAATCGCGTCTGCCGCATTCGTCAGCTTTTCACGGATATGATCCGGAATATTCTTTTTATACTTGTACTGAAGAGAATGCTCGATGGTGGACCAGAAATTCATGGCCAACGTTCGGATCTGAATTTCCACTTTGATTTTCCTGCTTCCTTCCAGCGTCTGCACCTCATAATCCACAATGATATGATAGCTTCGGTAACCGCTCTCCTTCATGTGGTTGATGTAATCCCGCTCTTTGATAATCTCCATGTCCGTGCGATGGCGTATGATTTCAACCACTTTGCTGATATCCTCCACGAACTGGCAGATAATCCTCACTCCTGCAATATCCTGCAGCTCTTTTTCAATTTTGTCAACCGGAATATTTTTCTTCTGTGCTTTGTCAAGGATACTGGAAACCGTCTTTACTCTGCCGGTTACCTGCTCTATGGGAGAGTATAATCCCTGACTTCTGTGTTCGTAAATCAGATGTTCGAATTTCACAATGAGTTCTTTCACTGCCAGATCGTATGGAGCAAGAATCTCACGCCACAATTGTATTTCCATATGTTACCTCCAAAAACGCAGCAGCCCGCGGATATTCCTCAGACTGCTTTCTTGCAGAAAGAAATATTCCTGTATGTTAAAGATTTATCTATTCTACCATATTCCATCGGAAGATGCAACGAAGCCTTTTGTCGGTTTGTGCCGAACCTGCTTTTTTTCCGGACGCCGTCCGGCTCTGTATTTTATCAGGCCCAGCCGTCTGACTCTGTATATTTATCAGGACGCCGTCTGACTCTGTATATCCTCGTGTGCTGCCTCCGTCCCGGACATCCAAAAAATCTGTCTGACGGTGCAGGACAAATTGTCCTTTCCGTTCAGACAGATTCCATGTCTGTCCGTTCCGATGTCAGACACGATGGATATACAGAGCCGGACGGCTGAGCCTGGATGTAATAAATATACAGAGCCGACGGCTGAGCCTGGATGTAATAAATATACAGAACCGGACGGCTGACTCGGAATGTTATGCATATTCAGAGCCGGCGGCTGGGTCTGGATGTAATAAACATACAGAACCGGACGGCTGACTCGGAATGTTATGCATATTCAGAGCCGGCGGCTGGATCGGGATGCTATAAATTTGCAGAGCCGGACGGCCGGGCATATTTACTTTAAATTGTCGGTTTGTTTCTGGATGTAGCGCAGTACCCAGTAGGGATTTACGCTGATTTCTTCTCCGGTTTCTGTGTTGAGATATATGCCAAGATGGAGATGGACTTTGAATTTTCCTCTTGTACCTTCCGGGCCGTAGCCTGTATCGCCCATCCGGCCCAGTACGGTTCCTGCTTCTATAATATCGCCCGGCTGCAGCTCCCGGCTCCCGGAATCCAGGTGAGCGTAGTAGTAATAGCCTCCGGAGGGGCTGCGTATGCCGATCCGGTAACCTCCTTTTTCCAGCCACCCTGTTTTTTCCACTACACCGTCTGTCATACTGATTACTCTGTAGTAACCGGGCAGGTTTTCGGGCGGAATTACGTCGGTTCCTTCGTGACCGCGGTTTCCTCCGTACGTCCGCTCAAACATCCACGTGTTTTCATAGACCATTCCTTCTTCCGCTACGGGAAAACAGACTGCATCGTTCCAGACTGCGCTGTAATAACGTCTGATTCTTTCATAGCCTGTATAATTGTAATGCATCAGTACTCTTTTCCAGGATAGCAGGGCGGAAGGCTGAAATCCGGCAGGTACCTTCAGCACTCCGGATGGATTCCGGGCGGCCAGAATTGTAAGAATATCTCCCGTTTCCAGAGAGGAGTTGCGTGTTATGGACAGAAGTTCCGCCAATGCTCCTTCTGTCAGCTGCTGTTTCCGGAACCTTTCTTCTTCCGGATTGATGAAAGAGAGTCGTGTGGCTGCAGATCTCTGATAAATCACGCAGGACAGCTGTGCAGTCAGGAGGACGAGCAGGATAAGAAGCATCAGATTGATATTGAATTTCCGCACGGTATCATTCCCGTTTTTTATAATATATCGTTTTTCGGAAAGGAATAGAAGCAAAAGGACATCCATGCATAAACACAGATTCTTTCTTCATAGAATGAAGCAATGGACGGATGAGGAGAACGATGATGAAAAGTTTTTCCAAAGAAGCTTTCTATGCCATAAAAAAAGCGGTGATTCCCGCGCTTCTCTTTCTCTATCTTCTTCTGTTTCCCGATACTGCTCTTCGCTCCGCCAGAGACGGCCTTGTGCTCTGGTACCGGTCTGTGCTGCCGGTACTTTTTCCGTTTATGATGGTATGCAGCGTAACACTGCGCCTGGAGCTGGCTGATCCGCTTCTTGCGCTTTTGTACCGCCCCTTTCATTTTCTCTTTGGCTGTTCCCGTTACGGTGCCTTTGCCATTCTCACCGGCTTTCTCTGCGGCTTTCCCATGGGAGCCAAAATTACCTCTGATCTGTACCGTCAGGAAAAAATCAGCCGCCGGGAAATGATGTTTCTCTACGGCTTCGTCAATAATCTAAGTCCTGCTTTTCTGATTTCCTATGTGGCCGGTGAGCAGATGGGACATCCGGAGCTTGCTTTTCTGTTTCTCGTCAATGTGTTGGGAAGTGCTGTTCTGTACGGAATTCTGTCTTCCTTTCTGTATCGGAAGGACATCGATGCAGCATACGAATCAAATCTTCCTCCTGCATCCCGGAAGACAGAGGACTGTTTTTCTGTCATTGATGCGTGCATCAGCGAAACCCTCCAGAACACGCTGCGCCTCGGAGCATGGATCATGCTTTTTTCCATTCTCACCGGTGGTATTGCCAGATTCTGTTCCCTGAAAAATCCCCCGGCTCTCCTGCTGGCTTCCTGTACAGAGGTGACGGTTGGAATCCGGATGATCGCAGCTTCTTCCTTTTCTTTTGAACAGAAATACGTGCTGATAAACACAATCGCAGCCTTTGGCGGCCTGTCTGCCCTGGCTCAGACCGTCGGAATCTCTTCCATGGACCGGAAAGTGACACTTCACTATATAAAAAGCAGGGTAGCCTGTACCCTGCTTTCACTTCTGCTGTCGGTATTTACTTTATTCTTCCGTCTGTTCTTCCTCTGAAGGAACTGTTGCATAGCTGGACGGCTCCGTCTGCGGAGAAAGCTCCATGCGGTTCTTGCTGACGATATCGTAGCAGGACTGGATGGAATTGATGAAATTGTTGTACTTTGTGCCTGCAGCGTCGATGGTATGGCTCATGATCTTTTCCAGATTCTCCAGCATCTCATCGGTGTAATGAATTGCACTCATACGGATCTCGTTGGAATCCTGTGTAGCCTTGTCCATAATCTCCTGTGCCTGTGCATTCGTCTGCTCAATCAGCTGATTGGACTGTTGCAGTGCAATCTGCATCACTTCGCTCTCGCTGACAATCTTCTGTGCCTGTGCCTGTGCTTCAGCAATAATATTGTCTGCCTTCGTCTGTGCATCCTCAAGAATCGCATCCTTGTTGCTGATGATCTTCTGATAACGCTTGATTTCGTCCGGAGTCTTCATCCGCAGCTCACGGAGAAGCTCTTCAAGTTCCTCTTTATTTACCACAATTTTGGTGGATGAAAGCGGCTGAAATTTACAGCTGTCAATAAATTCTTCGATTTCTTCAATAATCTGTTCAATCCTACTGCTCATAGTTTTCTCTCCTTATTTCTTATTGATTATTTATACCCGAAAGTACCCCTGCAGATACTGCCAAACTATCACTTCTCCGCTGATTTCACTGCCGCAATCCTGTCATAAATCTGATTCACAATCTGCGGCGGAACAAAACCTGAAATGTCTCCGCCGTAGGATGCCACTTCTTTCACGATCGTGGAACTGATATACGCATAATTCAGTGCTGTTGTAAAGAACAGTGTATCAATTCCGTGATCTATGCTTCTGTTTGTCTGTGCCATCTGAAGCTCGTACTCGAAATCCGTTATGGCACGAAGGCCACGAACGATGAACGATGCATCACACTGACGGACAAACTCTACGGAAAGTCCTGAGAAAGATTCCACTCTCACATTCGGAATATGTCTGGTCACATCTATCAACATATTAACACGTTCTTCGACAGAAAACAACGGTGTTTTTCCACTATTATTCAGCACACCGACAATCAGCTCATCCACCAGTGCGGCTGCCCTTTCAATAATATCGAGATGTCCTTTCGTCACCGGGTCAAAGCTGCCGGGATAAACTGCCCTCTTCATACGTGCTCCTGTTCCTGCAGTTTTAAAAACACATGCATGTTTGTTTTGTATTCTTTGATGCGGACTGTCTCAAATCCCAGTTCGGAAACGTACCCGAAATCGGTATCCAGCGACGCTTCCACGATGATCAGTGTCTCCTCTGACACAAAGGATGGATGGTGCATGGAAAAATACTCCAGCACAGTGCGCTCCAGCTCTTTCCGGTAGGGCGGATCCATAAATATAATATGGAAAGGAGGCCTGCCTTCCATTCTGGAAAATGCAGCCAGCACATCACACTGATACACCGTACCGTCATCCGCCATCTTTGTAAATGCCAGATTTTCCCGGATACATTCAGCTGCCGCTCTGCTGTTTTCCACAAAGCACGCTTCCTTTGCCCCACGGCTCAGTGCCTCAATACCGATTCCGCCGCTCCCGCTGAAGAGATCGAGAAAACGGGCACCGGGAATATCATTCTGCAAAATGTTAAAAAGTGTTTCTTTAATACGGTCTGTCGTCGGCCGGGTGTCAGTACCCGGAACAGTTTTCAGCGGAAGTCTCCGCGCTTTACCTGCTATTACTCTCATATTTTCCTCTGATGATACATCACATACATCATTTCTTACTGCTTTTTCTGAATTACTGTTTTTTATCATTCTGAATAATTATAATTTTTTCACTGTCTCCTGTCAATACGGAACAGACATTCTCATGGAGAATTCCCATATTTCAGCACCAATTCACCAATGGACATTGTGCGGATTATGTCGTATAATGAAAGCGGTGTGTCGTTTTGGGCCGAACATCATCGGGCAGCAGCGCCACACTCTGCAAATCTGAAAGAGGGAGATCTATTATGAAAACAGGATTTGATAACCAGAAATATCTGCGAATGCAGTCTGAAAAAATCAAAGAACGAATTTCCATGTTTGACAACAAACTGTACCTGGAATTTGGCGGTAAGCTTTTTGACGATTACCATGCTTCCAGAGTTCTTCCCGGCTTTGCACCGTCCAGCAAGCTTCAGATGCTGCTGCAGCTTGCAGACCAGGCGGAAATTGTCATTGTCATCAACGCCGAGGATATTGAGAAAAACAAAGTACGCGCAGATCTCGGGATTACTTACGACCTCGATGTGCTGCGCCTGATTGATATTTACAGAAGTCACGGTCTCTATGTGGGCAGCGTGGTTCTGACCAGATATAACGGACAGAATCTGGCTGACGCTTTCAAAGCGAAGCTGGAAAATCAGGGCATCCCTGTATACTGCCATTACCCCATTGAGGGCTATCCGAAGAATATTTCTCTGATTGTCAGTGAAAACGGATACGGAAGAAATGACTATATTCAGACTTCACGTCCGCTGGTAGTCATCACTGCCCCGGGACCGGGAAGCGGAAAGATGGCCACCTGCCTGTCACAGCTTTATCACGAGCATAAACGCGGAATACGTGCCGGATACGCAAAGTTCGAAACATTTCCGATCTGGAATCTGCCGCTCTCCCATCCGGTCAATCTTGCTTATGAGGCGGCTACCGCAGACCTGAATGATGTCAATATGATTGACTCCTTCCATCTGAGTGCCTACGGGGTATCCACGGTGAACTATAACCGTGATATTGAGATTTTCCCGGTGCTCAATGCCATGTTTGAACGGATTTTCGGCAGCAGTCCGTACAAATCACCGACCGACATGGGTGTAAACATGGCCGGTTACTGCATTGTGGATGACGAGGTCTGCTGTGAAGCGTCCAGGCAGGAGATTATCCGCCGATATTATGAATCGCGAATCCGCAAGGCTGATCTGGAAGCCACTGACGATGAACTGTTCAAAATTGAATTTCTGATGCAGCAGCTGGGAATCTCCCGGTTGGATCGTCCCTGCGCCGCAGCCGCAACAGAGATGGCTGCCAGAAGAAAGCTGACGTGTTCTGCCATCGAGCTGTCTGACGGAACCATCGTCACCGGAAAGACTTCTGATCTGCTGGGACCGTGTTCCGCTGTCATTCTGAATGCCCTGAAAGTCATTGCCGGCATCGATCATGAAATTCCGCTGATCAGTGCCTCTGCCCTGGCTCCGATTCAGAAGCTGAAAACGCAGTACTTCGGAAGCAAGAATCCAAGACTTCACACGGATGAGACGCTGATTGCGCTCTCCATCAGCGCTGCGGAAGATGAAAATGCGCAGAAAGCGCTGGATGCCCTCGCCAGTCTCCGCGGATGCCAGTTGCACTGCTCTTCCCGCCTGTCAAAGGTCGATCTGAGCACGCTGCGCAAGCTGGGACTTCAGACAACCATGGAGCCGGTCAGAGAGCACATCTGAAAATGTTTTAGTTTTAATATAAATATAACAGACAAAGAAGTCCCGGGCTTTTCCAGCCGGGACTCCTTTGTCTGTTGTCATTTATTCAATTCAGAAATCAAAACTCATCCGACCGTACGTTCAGACGCCAGTCAAGATCACCTCTCGCCAGACCGAGCACAAGAGACTCTGCCGTTGCAATGTTGGTCGCAATCGGAATATTGTACTGGTCGCAGCATCGTGAGATCGCATAAATATCAGGCGCATTGGGACTGGTTACCAGTGGATTGTAGAAGAAAATCACCATGTCCATACAATTGCGCTCTATCATATCCATGAACTGCTTGTCGCCTCCGACGCTTCCCGGAAGGAATTTGTAAACTTTCAGATTCGTGACATCCTCAATTCTTCTTCCCGTACTTCCCGTCGCATATAAATTGTGTTTTGACAAAATGTATTTATAAGCCAGGCAAAAATTTTCGATTAGCGTTTTTTTACTGTTATGTGCGATAAATCCGATATTCATCTAATTACCCAACCTTTCTAAGTCATACTGTAACAAATATATTATAGCAAAAACTCCTAAATTATCAAGTGTTTTTTATTATTTTTTAGAAATAATGCCATATCCACAGTTTGAAGAAATTTCCAGTTTATATCTTTCGAAGCTGCACATACTAGGAATGCAGCAAAAAGAGCTGCAATTCAATCGACAGATAAACAGAACTGAAAACAAAGGAGGCGTTTTTTAATGTCAAATCGTTCATCTAACACGACAGCAGTACCGGAAGCAAAGAGCGCATTAGACCGTTTTAAATTCGAGGTAGCCAGTGAACTGGGCGTTCCGCTTACAGACGGTTACAATGGAAATCTCACATCCAGACAGAACGGATCCGTCGGGGGATATATGGTGAAAAAGATGATTGAAGCACAGGAGCGTCAGATGACAGGAACAGGACAGGTCGGTATGGGACAGACAGGAATGGGGCAGACAGGTACGAGTCAGGCATCCGGAACTTCCATGCAGATGTAAGTCCGGAAAAGATCAGACCGGAAATAATCAGAGAAAAGCAGAGAAAAGGCTGCGGCTCATATGAGCTGCAGCCCCTCTTTTTTGCGGCACTGACTTTGCAGACAGTCCCGTCTGTATCACGATGTTTTTTATGATTATAACTCGATACTTCCTGTCACATCATCGTTGATTACGTAATAAGCCATATTCTCTTCCGGTTTCAGGTAAAGTGTAACAGATTTCAGATCGCCTGCTTTTTTCTTCAGCTGCTTTGTCCAGATCTCTTTTACCTGTTTCATCAGATCAGCTTCGTTGATCTCCTTGCCAAGGTACTGAAGATATACAGTTTCTTTTACGGCAGCTTTTCTGGCCGGTGCTTTTGCAGCTGCAGTTTTGGAAGCGGCTTTGGCAGTCGTTGTTTTTTCAGCTGCAGTCTTCTCTGCAGCCGGTGCTTTTGCAGCTGCTTTCTTCACTTCAGCTTTCACTTCTTCCTTTACTTCTTCTACCTTCGCAACAGCTTCTGAAGCTACAGTCTTTACTGCCTTCTCTGCTGTTTTTCCAGCGTCTTTTACTGTCTTTCTCATAAATAACTTCCTCCTAAACATGCACAGAACCGGCTGTTCCGCGCATATATCCTTCGGCTCTGTGAGCCATCCAAAATGATCAGTAAGAATGATATAACAAAACAAAAAACAATGCAAGTCAAAAAAAATCAGTAAAAACTTTCCTTCTTCTTATAATATGCATAAATAAACTGCGTCTTAAAGGTTCAGATTTTCGTCCTGATGACGAATCAGCATCTCATATCTGCGCTTTAATTCTCCATGCTCCGGTTTTTCCATTGCCGGGTCACTGTTCATCAGCTCGCCCACCGCCTCATTGGCCTGCTGCAGAATATCTGCATCCGTATAAATATCCGCCAGCGTAAAATCAAGCATTCCGCTCTGTCTCACCCCGAAGAGATCCCCCGGACCTCTCAGCTGCATATCACGGTTGGCTATCTCAAAACCGTCATTTGATTTGCAGAGAATATCCAGCCTCTGCTGAATCTGCTTCCCGTCCATCGTATGAAGAAAGATGCAGTACGACTGATCCGCACCTCTTCCCACACGTCCCCGAAGCTGGTGGAGCTGTGCCAGACCGAACCGCTCAGAATTTTCTATCATCATCACCGTCGCATTCGGCACATTCACGCCGACTTCCACCACGGTGGTGGAGACAAGAACCTGAATCTCATTTTTCAGGAAACGTTCCATAATCTCATTTTTCTGAGCAGGTTTCATCTTTCCATGAAGATACTCGATCTGTATACTTTCCGGCAGCTCACTGCGCAGCCGGTCTGTGTATTCTGTTACATTTTCCGCGTCCACCGCCTCGCTCTCTTCCACCATGGGACAGATTACGTAAGCCTGAT
>JAXEBU010000050.1:0-5819 GCA_034093895.1 Candidatus Choladocola sp.
GAGGATCCGTAGACCCTGTGTTCTGGGCTGGCCTCCCTTTGCTTTGCTGTGGCTGGTGCAATCCGGAGAGGCCCACATCAGCGCTACATGCTGCCCAGCGACATATTTCTCCAGATCGACCTTGAATATATCTTCCGTCAGATGTAATGTCTGCGGATGATTCGTTTTATGCATCCGGATGACTTGCGGATCGTGGTTTATTGCGATATCTACAGGACGATCCAGTGCCGTTTCTATTCCTAGCATCTAGGATGAAAAAGGATGCTTGGATACTCTTTCGGTAATGACATTACAAATAATGTTTACGGACATCGTACTTTGGAGGAACTCAGAGAAGAGATTGAAAAGATACAGATTTGTGACTATCTTGTGTCTAGTAAATCCTTATAATTCGATTTTTTACGGATTATTTAATGCGTAAAAGCAACCAGAAAACCGCATAAATAAAGCATTTTTTCAGTATTATAGCGGTTTCTGGTAAATTAATTTTTTTAACGTTTTCTTAAAGGATTTTCTCTGCCCGCAGGAAAACATCCGTTTGCTTTTTTCGAACAGATGTGCTATACTGAACAAAACGTATGTACGGAGGTGCCGTATGGCAGAGAAACGAATCACAGCAAAGCAGGAAGAAATTCTTAATTATATAAAAAACGAAATTCTGGAGCGTGGATTCCCGCCGGCAGTCCGTGAGATCTGTCAGGCCGTCGGGCTGAAGTCCACCTCATCCGTTCACTCTCATCTGGAATCACTGGAAAAGAACGGATATATCCGCCGTGATCCCACGAAGCCGAGGGCTATCGAGATTCTCGATGATTCCTTCAATCTTCTCCGCCGCGAGATGGTCAATGTACCTGTTGTGGGTACCGTCGCCGCAGGACAGCCGATTCTCGCCGAGCAGAATATCGACAGTTATTATCCGATTCCGGCAGAGTTCATGCCCAACGAGCAGACCTTCATTCTCCGGGTCAAGGGAGACAGTATGATCAATGCCGGCATTATGAACGGAGACAGTGTCGTTGTCAAACAGCAGTCCACTGCCCGCAACGGCGATATTGTCGTGGCGCTGATTGATGACTCTGCCACTGTCAAGACTTTTTACAAAGAAAACGGCCATTTCCGTCTCCAGCCCGAGAACGATACGATGGATCCCATTATTGTGGAAGATCTTCAGATTCTCGGAAAAGTATTTGGCGTGTTCCGTTTCTTCTGAAAACACACAGAGACATATCTGTCATATACCGTTTCTTCTGAATGGAAAGCGGATACAGCAGGCTGCACATTCCGTGTACGCCGTGCCGTATCCGCTGTTTTTCTGTTTAAATTTTCTCTTTTATTTTTCGGACACAGTCCATTCCTGATCAGGCCATTTCCACTCCGAATCGTTTTGCCAGCCCATCCAGCAGCTCTTTTGGCAGCGCAATGTGGAAACCTGCCGGATTCAGCAGAAATCCTTTGGATTCCTTCGTAAGAAGCTTCGGCAGATTGTTGAAAGGAACTGCCAGCGCCTTAAACTTGCCTTCTCTGTTGAACTTGCCCAGCTCAGTCGGGTCTGTAAAAAGCGGCTGCAGCATATCACCGTTCTTGTTCTTCAGAATCGGAAGGCGGTATTTTTTGTTTTTCAGCTTCTCCATATCGCTCTCCGGACCCTCCAGAAGCTCAATGGGCACCACGTATCTGCCTTTTGTCAGGTTGGAAGAAAGCTCTTCCTCCAGATCTTTCAGTGACTCCTTCTCCTCGTTGGGAACGGGTCTGGAAGCCTCCTGCATAAAATACAGACCGGTCAGCTGCAGCTCCGGATTGAATACCGGCTGCTGTTCCTTCGGAAGCTTTGAATAATCGGGACGTTTGATCAGGTCCTCCAGTTCGATCATTTCCTTTCTGCCTTCACCCACGAACACCAGCTCATTGACACCGATGGTAAAGAGCATGGAGAAAAAGGAAAGGAAATTCTTGTTCTGATACTTGATACCCTTCAGGAGAATCTTTTTCTCCGTGTACTGCTTTGCAAAATCCTGCAGAAGCTTTTCAGAATCGAAAATCCATACCTGATCGTTGAAGGTCTCAGGATCACAGATCACAAAAGGCATATTCGTATACGCACAGAACGCAACAATCATGCTCTGCTTCTTCTGAATACTTCTGATTAAAAATGTTTTATCTACTGTCATTTCTTTTCTCCTGTAATTGATGAAAATTCATATCTGTCCCGTACGTTCACAGATACGTTTTTACGAACCCCGGACAGTTATGAAAGCTCTTCAATCGTCGTATCTTTTCCGTCTCTCCAGATACGCTCCAGATCGTAAAACAGCCTGTTCTCAGAGTCAAAAACGTGAACAATGATATCGCCGTAATCCAACAGCACCCAGCTGGCAGAGCTGTAACCTTCTGTCTGCTTTACAGGGTAACCGGCTTTGAAAAGAGTCTCCTCCACATTGTCCGCCAGTGCCTGCACCTGGTTGCGGTTCGTTCCGGAAGCAATGATAAAATAATCAGCAAGCACCGAAACGCCTTCGATATTGATGATTTTGATGTCCAACGCTTTTTTATCAGCCAGTGCTTCGTAAGCAAGCTTTGCCATTTCTTTCGCTGTCTTTTCTGCCATGGGCTACGCCTCCTCTTCTTCCATTAATTCTTTGTAGTAATTATAAGCCACAACCGTCTGATTATCAAGGCATGCTTTTTCATTCTCAAGATAAATCAGCGTATCCCGCAGAATCGTGAATACTGCCCGGTCAATATCAGAAAATGCCAGCCCCCGGATCTTATCCAGATTGGAGGCTTTGGAACGCATGGGTTCAATATAGTCCGAGACGAATATGATTTTTTCCAGAAGCGTCATTCTCGGCTTGCCTGTCGTATGGTATTCAATGGCACTTAGAATTTCCGGATCCGTCACATGATATTTTTCCTTCGCAATGTAAGCACCCAGCCTTGCATGAAGCAGATAAGGAGATTTTTTCTCTATCTCGGAAACCGGGATTCCGTGATCATGGCAGAGCTTCAGCTTCTTCTCATTCGGAATACACTTGGCACAGTCATGAAGGAGTCCTGCCACCTGCGCACGCTCCATATCCTCCCCGTAGCACATGGCCAGGGAAGCCGCCGTATACATGACGCCCATGGTATGGTAAAAACGCATCTCATCCACATACTTTTTCAGTTTTTTCTGCATTTTAATAATATTGTAGGTGCTCATAATCAAATCATCCTCTGTGCTGGAGTTCTCAGCTGTAAATCCCGTTTTCTTCAATATATTCCATTACGCGATCCGGGACAAAATACCGGATCGACCGCTTCTGTCTGCACCACGTGCGCAGATCATGGGATGAAATCTCAATATTCGGTGTATGAAGGAGCGAAACAACAGCACCAAACTCTTTTTTCAGATCCTCCATCTTCTGTTCCATCGTGGAAATATCAAGCTGGTCACGCACACCGGCCAGCAGGACACAGTGTCTGCAGATTTCTGCCGGATTCTTCCATGTATCGAAAGCCATGAGGGAATCTGCCCCGATGATAAAATAATAATCTGTATCCGGATGTGATTCCTTCAGCAGGCGAAGGGTGTCACTGGTGTAGGAGTAACCGCTGCGCTGCATCTCCTCTGTATCAAGCATAAAATGGGAGTTGCCCTGAATCGCAAGAGAAACCATCTCCATCCGCTGGCGGTCCGTAGCGCCATCCGGCCGTTCTTTTTTGTGAGGCGGATTGCCGTTTGGCAGAAACAGTACCGTATCCAGACCGTACTGTTCATACGCACACTCCGCAATAATCAGATGTCCGATATGAATCGGATCAAAGGTTCCGCCCATGATCCCGACACGTCTTCTTCCGTTCGAACTCATCAAACCAACATTCCTCCGGTGCCGCATTTTTCTGCGGTTCATTTTACTGATGTGCTGAAATGCTCCGTTTATTTTTTCGCTGCTTTCGGAAGCTCAATTTTCTTTTTGCCTTCTTTTCCCTCTTTGTACAGTACAATTTTCTTTCCGATTACCTGTACCACCTGAGCGCGGGTGCGCTCCGCAACAATCTGCGCCAGCTCATGGGGATCATCCATGCAGTTCTGAAGCACACTGATCTTAATCAGTTCCCGTGCTTCCAGCGCTTCTGCAATTGCTGCTGTATTCTCCGGTGTCAGACTGGATTTCCCGATCTGAAAAATCGGATCCATGGTCATGGCCAGGCTTTTTAAATAGGCACGCTGCTTGCTCGTCATACTTCCTCCAATTTATTTATAATAATCAAACTGCAATCCGTACATGCGGACGGTATCGCCTTCCTGGATGCCAAGCTCCTCCAGCTGTTCCAGAATTCCGTTGTCCTTCAGGAAGTTCTGGAAGAACTGGAAGCCCTTCTCCGACTCCAGATTTGTGTAACCGAGCATCTTCTCAATTCTCGGCCCCTCAACGATGTACGTATTCGGTTCCTCTTCTGATTTTTCTACTACAAACGGAAGGTTTTCATTCACCATATGCAGCTCCGGATCGTATTCCTGTTCGAAGACCGTCGTCTCGGAAGGAAGACTGCGGAGCATTTCCTGCACGGAATACAGCAGCTCCTTCACACCGGTTCCGCTCACTGCAGAGATGGGGAATACACGGATTCCCTCCGGTTCAAAAGTATCCTTCAGCCGCTGTACGGAATCCTCTCCCTCCGCATAAATCGCATCAATCTTGTTGGCCGCAATCACCTGCGGTCTTTCGGCCAGCGCCGGATCGTAGGCTGCCAGCTCTGCATTTATCTTTCTGATATCATCCACCGGGTCGCGTCCTTCTACCGAAGCAGCGTCCACAATATGGATCATCACTTTCGTCCGCTCAATGTGGCGCAGAAACTCGTGACCGAGCCCCACTCCCTCGGAAGCACCTTCGATCAGCCCCGGAATATCGGCAATCACAAAACCGCCGCCCTCCAGATCCACTACTCCGAGATTCGGTGACAGTGTCGTAAAATGATAGTTTGCAATCTTCGGAGTTGCATTCGTCACACGGGAAAGCAGCGTTGATTTTCCCACATTCGGAAAACCGACGAGTCCCACATCGGCAATCACCTTCAGCTCCAGCTGTACTTCCAGCTCTCTCGCTTCCTGGCCCGGCTGTGCATACTTGGGGGCCTGCATCGTGGAAGTTGCGTAATGCATATTTCCGTTTCCTCCGCGCCCGCCGCGCAGAATCACCTGGCGACGGTTCTTCCCGGACATATCCGCGATGACCTGTCCGCTCTCTGCCTCTTTAATCACGGTACCTTCCGGCACCTTCAGCACAATATCAGAACCGTTCGCTCCATGGCATTTTCTCTTTCCGCCCGGCTCTCCGTCCTTCGCGGAAAACTTTCTCCGGTGACGATATTCAAATAGCGTATTCAGTCCCTCATCCACTTCAAAGATGACGTCTCCGCCTTTTCCGCCGTCTCCGCCGTCCGGACCGCCGTCCGGTACAAAGAGTTCTCTGCGGAAGCTGACGTGACCGTCTCCGCCTTTTCCCGAGCGGATGATTATTTTTGCTCTGTCTGCAAACATATCTTCACCTGCTTTCTGTATAAATGAGAAAGGCTTCAAACCACATTCTGATTTGAAGCCTGCACAAATTATTCTGCTGCTACCGGAATGACAGAAACCTGTTTCTTGTCTCTTCCTTTTCTTTCAAATCTGACAACGCCGTCAACCGTTGCAAATAATGTATC
Organism: Candidatus Choladocola sp.; assembly: GCA_034093895.1. Lineage (GTDB taxonomy): Bacteria > Bacillota > Clostridia > Lachnospirales > Lachnospiraceae > Choladousia. The sequence continues at coordinate 5,689 of JAXEBU010000050.1, forward strand.
ATCGCCGCCGCGACCTACATTAACACCCGGATGAATCTTTGTACCACGCTGTCTGTAAAGAATGTTTCCAGCTTTTACAAACTGTCCGTCTGCTCTCTTGGCACCAAGTCTCTTGGACTCGGAATCACGTC
>JAXEBU010000051.1:0-3675 GCA_034093895.1 Candidatus Choladocola sp.
CGGAGGTTCTTGATTCGGTAGTGACGCTTATTATGGAGAGCAGTCATGTCCATCTTGTTGCTGCCGGTAATTCCATTCCGACAGCGATGGATTTTGGGTTCCGTCTCGGCAGAATCGGAATACGGGCTTCCTGTAATACCATTATTGAGAACAGCCTGAATGAGATTACGCTGGGTCGGCCGGATGAGATTCTGATTGTGATTTCTCATTCCGGAAGTTCCAAACGGGTGATCAATGCGCTGGAACTGGCCGGCAGCCGCGGAATGAAGTCGGTGATTCTGACACATTCCTCCAGAAATTCGGCAGCGCTGCTGGCAGATTACTGTCTGCTGACGTATCCGGCCACACCCTTGTTCCAGAATTACGGAATAGCGAGCCACCTCTTTGATACTGTCATGGTGGATCTTATTTTATATCTGATTACGTGCCGGCAGCATCGGGACGATATGCCGGATCAGCTGGAAATGCTTCTTTCGGAGTATAAAGTTTAGTTCGGGGGCACACCACATGAGTTATACAGATCATTACAATGCGTATTTGAGTGAAATTGAAAATGATATTGCATTCTGCAGGGAGTCGGGACACAGAATTGCATTCGGCTACACGAGTGACCTTGATATTGTGTTCCAGTATAATCCTTCCGTGCTGAATCGGCTTTTTGAAAAGTATCTGACAGAGGTACCGCAGATCCGGGCGGAAGATTCCATAGACGGTCTGAATGATCTGGCCAGAGTGATTGCTGCGTATATGACGCAGGGAGCCGGCGGTGAAGTGGATATCACAGACTATGGCGTATGCGAGTATCTGACAACGGAGCTTGACGGAGTGTACGGACTTGGCGGAACGTGTGCGCAGGGGGCAGCAGCTCTGGCGGCAGCGGGAATGCCGCTGATTGCACATATTACCGACAGATGCGAGCAGGTATGCAGGCTGATGGATTATCCGGGACTGTGTGCGATCCGTGACGGAAAGCAGGTTCCGATCCGGGAGATTGCGACAGATGAGACTCCCGTTTATCACCTGATTCTTCAGTTTACGAAAGGTGATACACTGGTGATCGGAGGAAAAACGTATACCGTTCCATGCTCCAACCGATTGATTATGGATTATGATACGATACATAAGGATCTGAAGGTGGATCCTCAGTTTCGCAGTTATCTGGAAGAACATGCAGGTGAAATTATTTCCTATAATATATCCGGATTTAATGCGATTATCGATCCGGAACTTGTCACACGGCGTCTTCACGAGATGGCTTCCCATTACAGACGGATCAGAGAGAGCAATCCCGACTGTATTTTCTATCTGGAGAGTGCCCATTATCTCAGCCCGCAGGTAAAGCATCTCGTATATCATGCGATGGCAGATTACGTGGATATTCTCGGAATGAATGAAGAGGAACTTGTTGTTCATACGAGAGAGTGCGGCCAGGAGATTGATAACGGAAATTTTTCCGATGTGCTGCGGGGACTGGAACTGGTTCGTGAGAGACACGGCGTGAAAGGAATCATTCTCCATACAAAAGATTATTCCATGTATTTCGGAGATGAGCTGAAAGGGATCTGTATGGAAAAGGGCCTGACCATGGGAAACCTGATGGCCGGGACCAGAGCAAGGACGGGACGATACGGGACGCTTCAGGATCTGAAAGATTCTCTGGCAAATCCGCTCAGTGAGAAGGGTCTGCATTTTGCGGCAGCTCTGGAGCAGACCGGACTTTCAAAAAATGCATGTCTTGTTCCTTCCAGATATATGGACAGGCCGAAATATACCATCGGGCTCGGGGATACCTTTGTAGCCGGTGTACAGCTGGCTTTCGTCCGCTGATTCGTTGATCGGGGCTTTGCCCAACCAGAAATAAAGGGGTGAATAAATTGGCAGAAAACTATATTTTAGAGTGTTCCGGGATTTCCAAGGCATTTGGTGGTACGCAGGCACTGAAGAATGTTCAGCTGCAGATTCGTCCCGGCGAAGTACACGCTCTGCTGGGTGAAAATGGTGCCGGGAAATCTACATTGATGAAAATTATCATCGGTCTGTACAAGCAGGATGAGGGTTCGATAACCTGGAATGGAAAGCCGTATCAGGCAAGGGGACCTGTTGATGCAATCAATCAGGGAATTTCCATGATCCATCAGGAACTGAATCCGGAACCGCATCTTACAATCGCTGAAAGTATTTTCCTGAAGCGTGAGAGTACGGTCGGAAAGTTTTTCCTGAACAAAAAGGAACAGAACAAACGGGCGCAGGAAGTGCTGGACCGCTTTGATTTTCCGTTCCCGCCGACAACACAGATGAAAAAGCTGACACTGGCGCAGGTTCAGATGATTGAGATTATCAAAGCCGTGTCCTGTGATGCGAAGCTGATTATCATGGATGAACCGACTTCCTCTCTGGACAGCGAAGAGACGGAACATCTGTTTTCTGTAATCCGTGAACTGAAAGAAAAAGGTGTGGCGATTATTTATATTTCCCACCGTATGGAAGAGATTTTTGAGATCTGTGACCGCGTATCCGTTTTCCGTGACGGTACTTACATCAGCAGCCGTGATATGGATGGCGTTACCCGTGATGAACTGGTATCCATGATGGTGGGCCGTCAGGTTAAGAATATTTTCCCGAAAGTGGACTGCAAGATCGGAGAACCGGTATTCCGTGTGGAAGGGCTGTGCGGAAAGGGATTCCATGACATCAGCTTTGAAGTACGTGCCGGCGAGATCCTCGGACTTTCCGGCCTGGTGGGATCGGGACGAAGTGAGACTGTTCGCGCAATTTTCGGTCTGGATCCTCTGGATTCCGGTAAAATATACCTTGAAGGAAAAGAACTGAAAATCAAGCATCCGCGTGATGCCATTAAAAACGGCATCTGTATGGTAAACGAGGACAGAAAAGAATTTGGTCTCTGTCTCCAGCGCTCCATCCGCGAAAACATTTCACTTCCGAATCTGCCTTCCAGACAGAGCGGTCTCCTTCTGAATCAGAAGAGAGAGAAGGAAGAGTGTGAAGAGTTTGCAAAGCTTCTTACCGTAAAATGTGCCAGCATTGAGCACAGCGGCCTTTCTCTCAGCGGCGGCAACCAGCAGAAGGTGGTGCTGGCGAAGTGGCTGATGGCAAATCCGAAGGTTCTGATTCTGGATGAGCCGACACGAGGTGTCGATGTCGGGGCGAAATCAGATATCCATACGCTGATGTGCCAGTTTGCCGCAAAAGGCATGGCGGTAATTATGATTTCATCCGAACTTCCCGAGATTATGGGAATGAGTGACCGGATCCTGATCTATCATGAAGGAAAGCTGAACGGTGAAATCAACAGAAGTGAGATTCTGAATAACACGATAACACAGGAAAGTATTCTTGATAAAGAGTTTGGCGGAAAGTAGGGGGCAGATACGATGGCATCAAATTCAAAAAAAGATAAAAAGATCCTTGGAATGGATCATGATCAGTTTAATATGTTTTTAGGTAAATACGGTATTGGTATTATCCTGATTGGCATGGTTGTTATCATTGCTATTATGAAACCGATGTTTATCAAACCGGGCAACCTGCTGAATATTTTTACTCAGATTTCCATCAACGGGCTTATTGCCTATGGTATGTGTCTTGCAATTACTACAGGCGGTATCGATCTGACATGCGGAGCCCAGCTGGCACTTGTAAGCTGTATTCTGGGAC
>JAXEBU010000052.1:0-3187 GCA_034093895.1 Candidatus Choladocola sp.
TGTCAGGAAGACAAGGTGAACACCGGATACAGAAATTCTTGAACATTATTCTGCAACGGCCCCTTATTTTTTCTTGGAGCTGCGGTATTTTTCTTCGCAGTACATGCAGCGGTAGATTTCTTTCTCCTCATCAGCCAGGAAGAATACATGATCCAGCTCCTGTTCGATGGAGGTGATGCACCGCGGGTTTTTGCAGTGGATAATATTTACCAGCTTTTTCGGAAGCTTCAGTTCTTTCTTGGCTACGATGTGGCCGTCCTTGATAATGTTGACGGTGATCCGGTGATCGATGAAGCCAAGGGCGTTTAAGTCCAGCTCATCGATGGGACACTCGACTTTGATAATATCTTTCTTTCCCATTTTGTTGCTGTGAGCATTTTTGATGATAGCCACACAGCAGTCCATCTGATCCAGCTTCAGATATTTGTAAATTGACATGCTCTTGCCTGCCTGAATATGATCCAGAACCACACCTTCATTTAACATTCCGACATTTAACATACTTCCACCTCCAGCAATGTAAGAATCAGAGCCATTCTGACGTAGACACCGTACTGAGCCTGTCTGAAATAAGCGGCCCGCGGATCATTATCAATCTCAACGGAAATCTCGTTTACACGGGGCAGCGGATGAAGAATCAGCATATCCGGTCCTGCAAGCTCCATTTTTTCCTTATCCAGAATATAGAAATCTTTCATACGGATGTAATCTTCTTCGTTGAAGAAACGTTCCTTCTGAACACGTGTCATGTAGAGCAGATCAAGTTCCGGAAGAGCATCCTCGAGACGAACGACCTCTTTGAAATTCTGATTGTTTTTCCGGAGAACGTCTTCCCGGATATTGTCCGGCACCCGCAGTTCTTCCGGGGAAATCAGGACGAAGTTCACATTCGGATAACGGATCAGCGCCTGAATCAGAGAATGAACGGTACGTCCGAACTTCAGGTCACCGCACAGCCCGATGGTGAAGTTACCAAGTCTTCCCTTGAGAGAACGGATGGTCAGAAGATCCGTCAGAGTCTGTGTGGGATGCTGATGACCGCCGTCTCCGGCGTTGATTACGGGAATGGAAGAGTGCATGGAAGCGACGAGCGGAGCACCTTCCTTCGGATGACGCATGGCACAGATGTCAGCGTAACAGGAAATGACACGAATTGTATCAGAAACGCTTTCTCCCTTTGCAGCGGAACTGGAATCAGCCGAAGAAAAACCAAGTACACTGCCACCCAGATTCAACATTGCTGCTTCGAAGCTGAGTCGCGTACGAGTACTTGGTTCATAAAATAAAGTTGCCATTTTTTTTCCGGCACAGGCGTGTGCGTATTTTGCAGGATTTGCTTCAATGTCATTTGCCAGATCAAGAAGTCTGTCCAGCTCTTCCACTGAGAAGTCCAAAGGATTCATTAAATGTCTCATAGTATCCTCCTTGTCGTGAGAGTCGGTAAGGTTCAATTCTTTTCTCACGATATGATATACTATCCGGGACGGAAATTCAAGACAAAGTTTTTGCAATTACATATGAGATAAGGTATAATATTTTCTGTATTGTAGGGTACATTCTCATGATACAATATGATCAAGGAAAAGGAGATACAATTGATGGAATACAGAGAAAAAAAACGCTGGGCATTTCTGGGACTGCCGCTTTCCTTTACCACATACATCGTCACGGATGAACTGATCACTGTGGATGCGGGACTGCTGAAAAAAGTGGAAAATGACTGTTATATGTACAAAGTAGTTGACGTACGGCTGGAGGTCAGCCTGATAGAACGCATCTTCGGCCTCGGTACGGTGCACTGCTTCAGCGGTGATCTGACGGATCCGGATCTCCGTCTGCGTCACATAAAGAACGCAAAGACGATCAAAGATTTCATTCTCCGTCAGTCAGAGGAGGAGAGGAGAAAAAGAAAGACGCTCAATACCCAGAGTCTGGACGGAAATCCCGATGTGGGACTGGATGACAGCTGTGATTTCTGACGGGAACCGTGCGAAAATCAGGACTTCCGGACGTTGACAGCCGGGGGCAACCTTGGTAGAATAGTCAGGATAAAATCAGTTGGAGGAAGTTACTGTGAGCAATATAAGAGAAGAGATAAAGAAGAGACGTACGTTTGCCATCATTTCCCACCCGGATGCCGGTAAGACGACTCTGACCGAGAAATTTCTGCTGTATGGCGGAGCAATCAATCTGGCAGGTTCCGTGAAGGGCAAAGCGACGGCCAGACACGCTGTATCAGACTGGATGGAGATAGAGAAGGAAAGAGGTATTTCGGTTACTTCTTCCGTACTGCAGTTCAATTACGGAGGATACTGTATCAATATTCTGGATACACCGGGCCATCAGGATTTCTCCGAGGATACGTACCGTACGCTGATGGCAGCTGACTCTGCCGTGATGGTGATTGATGCTTCCAAAGGAGTGGAGGCGCAGACGAGAAAGCTGTTCAAGGTCTGTGTGATGCGCCATATTCCGATTTTTACCTTTATCAACAAGATGGACCGGGATGCAAACGATACATTTGAACTTCTGGATGACATAGAAAAAGAGCTGGGGATTGCCACCTGCCCCATCAACTGGCCAATCGGTTCCGGAAAGAACTTCAAGGGTGTTTATGAACGTTCCAGCAGAAAGGTGACAACATTTACCGATACCCAGAAGGGAACAAAGGCCGGAGTGGCTACGGAGATTGATGTGGATGATCCCGAACTGGAAGCGTTTATCGGTACAGAGAACAAAGAAAAACTGATGGATGAGATAGAGCTCCTTGACGGGGCATCGGCGGAGTTTGACCAGGAGCTGGTCAGCAAAGGTGAGCTTTCTCCTGTATTTTTCGGCTCTGCCCTGACAAATTTCGGTGTGGAGATTTTTCTGAAGCATTTCCTGCAGATGACCACATCTCCGCTGCCGCGTACGGCAGACTGCGGTGTGGTTGATCCGATGGAGGAAGATTTTTCCGCATTCGTCTTTAAAATTCAGGCAAATATGAATAAAGCTCATCGTGACAGAATTGCGTTTATGCGGATCTGCTCCGGCAGATTTGATGCGGGTATGGAAGTATACCATGTACAGGGCGAAAAGAAAATCAGACTTTCACAGCCTCAGCAGATTATGGCTCAGGAAAGAGAAATCATCGACGAAGCCTATGCCGGAGATATTATCGGTGTGTTTGACCCGGGCATTTTCT
>JAXEBU010000053.1:0-9948 GCA_034093895.1 Candidatus Choladocola sp.
CTGATTCGCGGCCTTGGAGAAAATGAGGCTATTCAGGATCTTCTTGTTCAGCATGCACAGGCAGCAATTGACAGCCTTGCAGAGTGAGATGGTCTTATAGAGCCGCGGAAGATGCGGCACTGAAGGAGAGTTTATTATGAAGCGAATGAGAATAAGCGTTGTGGCAGCCCTTACGCTGCTTGCGGCAGGAAACATGGCAGTCCTCTGTCATGCGGAGGAAAAAGCGACAGAGATGGCATCGGAGAGCGGATTATCACAGGTGGCTTCCGCAGATGAGATGTCCGCGCCGGTGGATGTGGTTGACGAAGATATGAATCCGATATACGCGGATTCTCTGAATGATGGAACGTATCCGGTTGAGGTTCTTTCCAGTTCCTCGATGTTCCGGATTGTCGATTGCCGTCTTACGGTAAAGGATGGAGCAATGACAGCGGCCATGACCATGAGCAGTGACGGTTATCTGATGCTCTATATGGGAACTGGTGAGGAGGCTGTCCGTGCGTCGGAAGATGACTACATCATGTTTGAACTGAATGAGGACGGAAAACAGGTCTACACCGTACCTGTTACGTCGCTGGATCAGGGAATTTCCTGTGCCGCATGGAGCAAAAGAAAAGAAAAATGGTATGACCGCACGCTTGTTTTCAGCGCTGCATCGCTTCCGCAGGATGCATGGAAGGAATCTTCTTTTACAACAGCCGATGAGCTGGGACTGGAAGACGGACAGTATCAGGTGGATGTGAAACTGGATGGCGGATCGGGAAAGACAGCGGTGGAGAGTCCGGCGCTTATGACCGTTACGGACGGAAAAGCATTTGCCACAATTGTGTGGGGCAGCCCGAAATATGACTACATGGTGGTGGACGGTGAAAAATATGAGCCGGTCAATACAGAAGGAAATGCAGCCTTTGAGATCCCGGTGACAGTTTTCGACCGGAAGATGCCTGTGATCATAGATACGGTTGCACTGGGCGCACCTCATGAACTGGAATATTCTCTTTATTTTGATTCCGCATCGATTGCAGCAAGATAACAAAAAAGAAAATGAGCAGAACCCTGGGGCTGTTGCAGACTATGCAACGGCCCCATTTTCCTGTACAGGAAATTTTGTGTTCTGTACGGGAAGCCCTGCGGAGATGCACACTCGCGTGCAGAGAATATATCAGCAGAAAAACATTTTTTTCGTTTCTTTAACAAAGATAGTTATAAATTTATCAAAATTCAACAAAAACACAGGAAAAATACGATAAAAAACAGTTAAAATCGCAGAAATGCATTGTAATCATATCGTGAATCATGTATAATCAAATCATGCTTTATGGGGAAATAAAAAGAAAACTATACAAAAAGAGGAGGTAAAGCTTATGCTGGATCAGTCTTACTATCAAAAAGCAGACGAGATCATCGCGAGGCACGGGAAAAAGTCCGGTTCGCTGATTCCCATTATGCAGGATATCCAGGAGGAATACCGATATCTGCCGGGCGAGCTTCTGACGTATGTGGCTTCACAGATTGGGGTAACAGAAGCAAAGGCCTACAGCGTAGCGACGTTTTATGAGAATTTTTCTTTCGAGGCGAAAGGAAAATATGTGATCAAGGTCTGCGATGGAACAGCCTGTCATGTGCGGAAATCAATGCCTGTGCTTGAGGCATTGTATAAGAAGCTCGGTCTCAGCAAAAAGAAGAGGACAACGGATGACATGATGTTTACGGTGGAGACGGTATCATGTCTCGGAGCGTGCGGACTTGCTCCGACCATGATGATCAATGATGATGTGCATCCGAGAATGTCTCCGGAGAAGGCAGAAGAACTGATTGATATTTTAAGAGGAGGTGGCACAGTATGATTCAGAACCAGGGCGAACTGTTACAGGTAAGAGAAGATGCGAAGAAAATGCTGGATTCTTATGACTGCCGTATTCTGGTCTGTTCCGGTACCGGATGTATTGCCACCGGATCAGAGAAGATTTACGAGAAGTTTGTGGAAATCTGCAAAGATGCGCCCGGAGTAGTACTGGAGTTTGCTCCCCACGAAGGAAAACACGTGGGTGTGAAGCATACCGGCTGTCAGGGTATCTGTGAACTGGGACCGCTTGTCAGGATTCAGAAGGGTGACCGCGTAATCCAGTACACAAAGGTAAAAGAGAGTGACTGTGAAGATATTTTTGAGAGAAGTATAAAAGGCGATGAAGTTCTGGAGCATCTTCTGTACAAACAGAAAGGTGTTTCCTATGAAAAACCGGAGGAGATTCCGTTCATTGCGAAACAGACACGTCTTGTGCTTGAAAACTGCGGAAAATTTGATGCGGAATCTCTCGATGAGTACATAGCCAGCGGCGGATTCAAGGCACTGGAGAAGGCACTGTTTGAGGTTTCTGAAAGTGAGATCATTGATGAGGTGGACCGCTCTGGACTGCGCGGACGCGGAGGCGGCGGTTTCCCGGCAGGAAAGAAATGGAAGCAGGTGGCACGCCAGAAGGAAACCGTGCGTTACGTAGTCTGCAACGGCGATGAGGGTGATCCGGGAGCTTTCATGGACGGTTCCGTTATGGAAGGAGATCCGTACCGTCTGATTGAAGGAATGATGATTGCAGCTTACGCAGTAAAAGCTGCTGACGGATATATTTATGTGCGTGCGGAGTATCCGAACTCTGTAAAACGTCTTCGCCATGCCATTAAGCAGCTGGAAGAGAGAGGACTGCTCGGTGACAATATTCTCGGAACGGACTTCTGTTTCCATATGCATATCAACCGGGGTGCCGGTGCGTTCGTCTGTGGTGAGGGTTCTGCGCTGACGGCTTCTATTGAAGGAAACCGCGGTATGCCGCGTGTAAAACCGCCTCGTACGGTTGAGAAGGGACTCTGGGAGAAACCGACAGTCCTGAACAACGTAGAGACATTTGCAAATGTTCCGAAGATTATACTGAACGGGGCAGACTGGTACCGCAGCTTCGGTACGGAGGGAAGCCCGGGAACGAAGACCTTCTCCCTGACCGGTTCCATTGAGAACACCGGTCTGATCGAAGTGCCGATGGGTACGACTCTGCGGGAGATTATTTTTGATATCGGCGGCGGATTAAAGGGCGGCGGAAAATTCAAGGCTGTTCAGATCGGCGGACCTTCCGGCGGATGTCTGACGGAAGAGCATCTTGATGTGCCTCTTGATTTTGATTCCGTGAAAAAATTCGGTGCAATCGTAGGCTCCGGCGGACTTGTTGTTATGGATGAGCATACGTGTATGGTAGAGGTGGCACGTTTCTTCATGAGCTTTACTCAGAGAGAATCCTGCGGTAAGTGTGTTCCCTGCCGTGAAGGTACGAAGCGCATGCTTGAAATCCTGGAAAAGATTGTGGGCGGCAAAGGTGAGCTTGAGGATCTTGACCGCCTGCAGGAACTGGCTGAGATGGTTAAGAGCATGGCTCTGTGCGGTCTCGGCAAGAGTGCACCGCTTCCCGTACTCAGTACGCTGCGTCTGTTCCGTGATGAGTATGAAGAACACATTGTAGAACACAAGTGCCGTGCAAAGGTATGTGAGGCGATGAAGAAGTACGTGATCAATCCTGAATTCTGCCGTGGATGTTCGAAGTGTGCAAAGAACTGTCCGGTAGGAGCAATTACCGGTCAGCTGAAGAAGTGCTACCATATTGATCCTTCCATCTGTATCCACTGTGGTGCTTGTAAGGAAAACTGCGCATTCGATGCAATTTACGTAGAGGATTAGGAGGTGACGTTATGGGAACAATGACAATTGACGGTAGAAAAGTAGAATTTACCGATGAAAAAAATGTATTATCAATTATCAGAAAAGCAGGAATCGATATCCCGACGCTGTGTTATCACTCAGAACTGTCCACCTTCGGTGCATGCCGTCTGTGTACGGTAGAAGATGACAGGGGAAGAACCTTTGCGTCCTGTTCGGAAGAACCACGGGACGGAATGGTGATCTACACGAATTCAGCGAAAATAAAGAAATACAGAAAACTGATTGTTGAGCTGCTTCTGGCTGCTCACTGCAGAGACTGTACCACCTGTGTGAAGAGCGGTGAGTGCAAGCTGCAGATTCTTGCCCATCGCCTCGGCGTGATGAAGGTTCGTTTTGAGAACACGAGGGAGCCGATGGAGCTCGATTTCAGTTCACCGGCTATTGTACGTGATCCGAATAAGTGTATTCTCTGCGGCAACTGTGTACGTGTCTGTGAGGAGCTTCAGGGAATCGGTACACTCGGCTTCACACACAGAGGAACAGACGCAATGGTTACGCCCGCCTTCAACAAGGCGATTGATACAACAGAATGTGTAAACTGCGGACAGTGCCGCGTATTCTGTCCTACCGGCGCAATCAGTATTCACACCAATATGGGAGAAGTATGGGAGGCACTCGGTGATCCCAATGTGCGCGTGATTGCACAGGTGGCTCCTGCAGTGCGTGTGGCAGTAGGCGATGCTTTTGGACTGACAAAGGGCAAGAGCGTTATGGGAAAAATTGTGAATGTTCTTCATCGTATGGGATTTGATGAGGTATACGATACCACCTTCAGTGCCGACCTGACTGTAATGGAAGAGTCAGCAGAGTTTCTGGAGCGTGTACAGAACGGCGGAAAGCTTCCGCTGCTCACCTCCTGCTGTCCGGCATGGGTGAAGCTTGTGACAGACCAGTATGAAGATTTCAAAGAGAACCTTTCTACCTGCCGTTCTCCGCAGGGCATGATGTCTGCCCTTACGAAAGAATGGTTCCGTGATCCGGAGCATGCAGGCGGAAAGAAGACGATTATGGTTTCCTTTATGCCTTGTACCGCAAAGAAGATGGAAGCAAAACGTCCCAACAGCTTTACAAAGGGTGAGCAGGATACCGACTATGTAATCACTACCACGGAGCTGATCCGCATGATCAGAAATACGGGAATTGATTTTGCATCTCTTGAGCCGGAAGCAAGTGACGTGCCCTTCGGATTCGGTTCCGGCGGCGGTGTTCTTTTCGGCGTTACCGGCGGCGTAACAGAGTCCGTGCTTCGTCGTCTGATTCCGGAACACGACAGCGCTGCCCTGCAGGCAATTGCGGAATGCGGAGTTCGCGGAGATGAGCCGATCAAGGAATTTACCGTTCCTTACCAGGGAATGGATGTCAACATCTGTGTAGTCAGCGGACTGGCAAATGCACGTATTGTGCTTGACAAGGTGAGACGCGGTGAAGCAAATTATCACCTGATCGAGGTAATGGCATGTCGCCGCGGCTGTATCATGGGCGGCGGACAGCCTCCGATGGCAGGTACACGTACAAAGGCTGCAAGGTCGAAGGGAATTTACAATGCAGATAATGTGGCAATGATCAAGAAGCCGGATGAGAATCCGATGATCAAGTCACTGTATGAAGGATACCTGAAAGGAAAGACACACGAACTGTTCCACAACGAAAGCTATTAATACAGCTGTTATAATGGAAGGCCTGTCAGAGCAATCTGGCAGGCTTTTTTTGAACACGAAAGCTGCAAAGCTGTCTGCGTTTACTGAAAAGTAACGACAGCGGATTCCGGATGTCTGCTTTGCAGAAACAGAATGTTCCGGAAAAAACAAAGATTTTTCTGCGACCAGATGCGTCTGCAGATCATCTAATTGATGTAAGATAAAACACCGGCCGGAAGAAAGGGAAATTTATGGACAGACAACAACTGGGAGAATTGATTCTTGCATCGTCCGAGAGTATGTATCGCGTGGCAAAATCACTCCTCGGAAGAGATGCGGACTGTGAAGATGCAATTTCAGAGACAATTGTAAAAGCTTTTGAAAAAGTACACACGCTCCGCACAGATCAGTACGGAAAAACCTGGCTGATCCGGATTCTGATGAATGAATGCTACATGATAATGCGCCGAGGAAAGAAAACAGTATCACTGGAAGATTATCCACTGGAGGATGGAGCCGGGGAAGAAAGGGATTATTCTGATTTGTATCACGCAATTACCCGACTTCCCTGCGATATGCGTCTCTGTATTACGCTTTATTATGTGGAGGGGTACAGCGTAAAAGAGATAGCCGGACTGCTGAAGGTGACAGAGAGTACTGTTAAGAACAGAATGGCGAGGGCAAGAAAACGTCTGAAATGTGAATTGGATGAGGAGGCACGCGGATGAGATTAGAAGATCTGAAACAGGAGTTCCCCGAAATGCCGGTGGAAATGAAAACAAGAATGGAGCAGAAAGTGGCGGAGCAGATGCAAAAAAAGCCGAAGAGGAACAGGAATCCGAGACGTGCGGTGATTCTCGCACTGGCGGCAGCGCTGGCGCTGGGAACGACAGTACTGGCCGGAACGAAACTGTATCAGTTTTATGTGGAACGGGTAGGAAATTATGGTGCAAAGACGGTTGCCAGACCGGGAGAAACGGAAGCGCAGGATACAGAGAAGGAAGAGGCGGTTACGGAATCTGCTTTTTCGGAAAATCCGGGACTGGCCTTTACCTGGCTGCCGGAGGGGATGGTGGCAGCTGACGAAGATCTGCTTTTTACCAGGACGGCTGACGGTATTCTGGAAGGAATGGGCGGCAAGCTGCAGTTTTTCTACGAGGATGCTCCGTGGGTCGGCGGCATTTCTCTGATGCCGTATCTCCTTGATACAGAGCAGGAATTTGAAGTATTTGACAAAAATATTATGGAACAGGAGACACTTGAAGTAAACGGCCATCAATGTGTTTATCTGAAGCGTCTGGAATGGGAGAATTCCAGTGTGGATTTTGACAAAATTTTATACGTATTTTATCCGGAAGGAAATCTTGTACTGCAGATTTATGCGGCAGAAAACGTATCGAGGGAAGATGTACTGAAATTTGTGGAAGGCATCCGGCTGACAGAATATGAAAAGAAGAATCAGGATCAGATCAGTGATCCCATAAGCTGGTCGGATTATCTGAAAATGATGCTGGAAGAACCGGAGGAAAACGTTGCCTCCCGGAAGACAGAAGTATCCGTGCAGGAGATGGAGAATCTGCACACGGTTGGAGAAAACTTCTGTCTGCTGAATACCTGGGCGGAAGACAAAGACGGCAATACGTTTTTCACGTCATCCGTTGAAGCAACCGTTACGGAAGTACAGACTGCGGATGATCTGAGTATGCTGAATCCGGCGTACATCAATGAAATGCTGCAGAATCAGACCGATGAGAACGGCAGGCTGAAGCCGGCAGAGATCCGGTTTGTCCGGTACGGAGACGGTGTCTCCTCAGTAGATGAGGTGTTGAAAACGGAGAAGGTTCAGCAGAAACTGGTATACGTGACGGTGGAATACAAAAATACGGGAGACGTTCCTCTTTACAATGTGCTGTTTTTTGCAAATCTGCTAAAGCTTCAGAAAACGGAGGAGGGATATGCTGTCTTTGACAGAGCAGCGAAGAATCCGGAATGTGACGGCCTGATCTGCACCGGAAGAACGGACTGTCCGGAAATGATTTATTATGACGTGCAGGGCGGCGACAGTAACGGATCCAATTACTTTGACTGCATCAGGCCGGGAGAGACAGCGACGGTTCACCTGGGATTTCTGGCTGGCGAAGACGAACTGGATAAACTGTATCTCGATTTATGCCCCAGCGGAGCGGGATATGAGTTCTGCCGGGACAGTCTTGCCATCGGATACACAGACATCCGACAGCAGTAAAACATAAACACTAGAATCCAGCCGGAAAACAGTATTTCTTTCCCTTGCTGTCAATTGTTTTCCGGCAGGAATTACTTGTCGTATAGGATATTTTGCCTTCTATACAATAAAGCGTTTTGGGATATGCACACGCGTGCAGAGAAATGTCAGTAAAGCGAAGCCTGTCTGTTTTTGATTATTTGACTAAAAAGCAAAAAAAGGTATTGACAATTCTGCAGTTATGGGATAGAATATCATCGTTGTCAAGTACAGAAGAAATAAATATCTTATGCGGGTGTAGTTCAATGGTAGAACACCAGCCTTCCAAGCTGGATACGTGGGTTCGATTCCCATCACCCGCTTTTTTGCTGTTCTTTTCACATATCTTCTTCATTTAAGAAAATAGAGGTAATATTTTTGTATAACGTCTCTCAAATCAGTCTCAAAAATCAGCCGCTGAAAAATGAAAACTTTGAATTTTTCTCTTGACTCTCCCATTATGTCAGACGCTACAATAGCAGTGAGCTCAAAAACCGACAGATCTGGAGGAATCTTATGTTAAAAATTGGAGATTTTTCAAAATTGTCCAGAGTCAGTATTCGTATGCTTCGCCATTATGATGAGATCGGTTTGCTTCGTCCTGCCAGGATAGATCCGGAGTCCGGGTATCGTTATTACAGTGAAACTCAGCTTCTCATTGTGTGCAGGATATCAGCCCTGAACGGCTGAGAAAGGATGACGAAACCATGAAGTATGATGTTACATTGAAGACCTTTCCGGAGCGCTATGCAGCCACGGTCCGTATGCATATTCCCGTTTACGAGATGGAGGGAATACTCTGGGATGTTCTGGTCAGAGAAACTGCTTCTCTCCATCTGATCCCGGATGATCCCTGTTATTGCAGCGTTGTGTTCAGTCCCCATGAGACTTCCGATCCCAACGAATTTGTGACAGAAGTCTGCTATCCAGTCAGAAGAAAATAACTTCGCTGATACGCTGAACAAAAAAGTCGGCAATACTGAACTCACAGAAGTTTTGTACTAAAAATCTGTCAGCTGCGCAGACTCTGTAATAAAGAAAGGACTGTATACTGCACGCCGTGAGAGGTATTCTTGTTTCCGGAAGCAGATAGTACAGCTTGAGAAAACAGGGAGCTGCTGTATGGAGGATGATTTTTCAGTATTGCCGGTTGTTCTGGTGACCGTTACCGGGATCTATCACTATTTCTATTTCAGGAGGATTGCAGCTTTTGCGGGAATTCATACGGACAAAACAGGGGCGAAAGGTGTGATCGCTCTTGTATCGCTTATTGTCACCGCGTCAGCCGCTGACGTCTGGGGCGTATGGATTGTTGTGGTTTCATATCACATGGCACTGGGGCTTCTGACGGATTTTGCGGATATTGTTTTAAGAAGGGGCGGGCGGAACGGAGCTGTATGGAGAAGCGTATACGGAAGCGGAGTGATTTCAGTCGCGCTGACTGTTCTGGTTTTGTTCTTCGGATATCAGAATATGCATTCTCTTGTCAGAACAGAGTATGAAATCCACACAGACAAAAACATCCGGGAGCGCGGTTACCGGATCTGCCTGGTTTCGGATCTTCACTACGGAAGGATTGTAGATGCGGAAGAACTGAGAGCAGACTGCGAGAGGATCAGCGAAGAAAATCCGGATCTGCTGATTCTGTGCGGCGATATTGTGGATGAGAATACTACGAAGGAGCAGATGAAGGAAGTATTCCGGATTTTTTCCGGAATTGGTACGGAAGACGGGATCTATTACGTTTATGGTAACCATGACCGGGGTATGTATGCATCCTCTCCTTCTTTTACAGAAGAACAGCTGCTGGAAGAGCTCTCTGCCTGTAAAATTACGGTACTGGAAGATGATGCGGTGGAGATCCGGGATGAACTTGTTCTGATCGGTCGCAATGATCTGACAGATCCGGGGCGCAAAGGGAGAGCGGATACGGAAATACTTCTCGGGGAAGTGAACAGAGATAAGTTTTTGATTCTGGTGGATCATCAGCCGAGAGAACTGGAGAAAAACATGAAACTGGGTTGTGATCTGCAGCTTTCCGGTCATACCCACGGCGGACAGATCTGGCCGACGGGAGAAATCTGTGAGCTCCTTGGCTTTGGAGAGATGAATTACGGACACAGACAATGGGGTGACTCACATGTGATTGTATCGTCCGGCATGGCAGGCGGTGAGTACCCGCTGCGCACCGGCCATCACAGTGAGTACGTTATGATAAAGGTTCTGCCCTACATGGAACAGAAGCAGGCCGGGTCTTACCTGTGACATAAAAAAGAGGAGGTGCG
>JAXEBU010000054.1:0-2265 GCA_034093895.1 Candidatus Choladocola sp.
ATAGTACGGTTGGTGACCGTATCCCCGTAGCGGACCTGTTTGCTGTTAACCGTTATCTCTCCGGCATCACAGGATAACAGTCCCAGAATCAGCTTCATCGTTGTGGTTTTTCCTGCACCATTCTGTCCCACAAAGCCGTACACAGTATGCTCCGGCACAGAAAAGGTCACATCCTTCAGAACCTGTTTTTCTCCGAATCGTTTCGTCACATGAGACAGTGTCAGCATATCCATATCAGCTGTCCTCTTTTCCGAGAAGGAAGTACAGAATCGGTCCGATAAATTCCATACCGACAATAGTTACAGCGAGCCACAGCGCTCTGTTCCCCCGTCTGTATGTCTTATGTGTCAGGATGTGACGGAGTGTGTAGCCCAGCAGAGCAAGCTCTGCAATAACAAGAGGAATCAAAAACGGGAGCATTTCTTTTAATTCAGGCATGACGTAAACCTCCTTCTGAAATTCTGCGGCAGATTCTCTGAAATTCTTCTTTATCCTGCAGGACGGCAAAGGCAGGATGTGCCATCGCCTCCAGCGCACTCTGCCTGGCAAAACCGATATCTCTCGGCGCTTCGCCTCCCAGCGGCAGACGGCTGATCCATTCATCCAGCCGGTCAAAATAAGCGTCCCCGTGCAGTATGACATTTTCCTGATTCAGCAGCTCACAGATACAGTCTGCGAACTGTCTCAGTTTTTTCAGAACCATATCGTACTGACGGGAAGATGCGTAACAAACTGCGGCCTGGAACCAGAACTGTGCGCAGACATTTGGGTGCAGCGCGGGAATATCATAAAGTTCCATGATCCCCTCCGTTCTCCTTATGGTTTCTTCACACCGCTTTCTATCCGCCTCATGCAGTGCAAGTGACATGGTATTGTTCCCGATCAGGCTGAGAATCAGCAGGTACGTTCTGATCTGATTGTAGCTTTTTGCCTTTTCACTCTCCCCTGTCATCTGATAAGCCAGCACCAGCATCGTATCGGTCTCTCTCGAAATGCCGATCGGATCATTCAGCGGCTCCAGAATCTCAACTGCTTCCGAAGGTTTTCCCAGCTGCAGCATCACTGCGGCTTTTATCGACATGGCATCCTTGCAGACTCCGACTTCGCTGCAGTTCTTTATGATCCGGTCACACAGCTTCTCCGTTTCCAGCAGAATCTGTTTCCCCTCTTCCTCCTGCTGTGCCAGCATGTAGTGGTTCAGATACAGCACACAGACCTGCAGCAGAAAGGGATAACAGGAAAAATAACGATGAACCAGCTTCCGTGTTTTCTCCAGAGCTTCTTCCAGGGTCAGATTCGCAAAATCAGCTGTCAGCTCCATATACCGTTTTCTGATCTGCTCCGGAGACAGCTGCGGCTCATATCCCAGCAGCTCATCGACAGTCACATCAAAAAACGCGGCCAGCTGCGGCAGAAGAAGAATGTCCGGCGTACTCTGTCTGTTTTCCCATTTCGACACGGAAGCTTTCGTGACACCGATAAAATCGGCAAGCTCTTCCTGAGTGATTTTTTTCTCACGCCTCAGCCGGACAAGATTATATGATAAATTCAGAATATCCATTATCCCCACTCCTTTTCCACTGAATTCACCCGTGTCCTCCGACACGGGTTTCTTAAGTGATTTCATTATACCAGAGGGTTTCCGGGGAGAACAATGGAAAGACACGATACTTCAGGTAATTTTATCAACCGGCAGGAAACTTCTGTTTTTCAGAATAAAATACAAAAAGATTTCTGATATCCGGCTGTACGCCTGTCAGGAAGACAGGTAGAACACCGGATTCAGAAATCCCTTGCAGGTATACTGCAACAAAACTCTGTTGTTGTGTTTCTTTTTTTTAGTCCGTACTTTCTGTGATGCGAATCAGAAGGCTGTCGTAATCGCCCTTCAGCTCTGCCCAGAGCCCCATCTGCATCAGATAATCTCCTGTTTTTACCATTGTTTTTCCGGCCATTGTCACAGTATACCTGCTGTGCGCGTTCAGGCCGCGCAGTCTGACATGATGGAATTTGTTTCCATACCGCTCATGATCCAGGAACAGGAATACTGCGATTCTGTCCTCTTTGACGTACTGAACTGCATGAATATCATCTCGGGCCAGTGATTTCAGTCTGTAAACCTCTCCCAGCTGAACCACATCCCGGATTTCTTTATACTCTGCGACGAAGTTTCCGATGGACTTTCTTGTTTCCTCCGAAGCACGATTCAGGTCTGTTCCGATTCCCAGACTGCCGCACATGGCCATATGCATTGCAAAAGGAAGC
>JAXEBU010000055.1:0-15237 GCA_034093895.1 Candidatus Choladocola sp.
TCCGTCGAGATCTGACGGTTCCACCCCGTAAAAATCCATTTCTTTTTTCTTCACTGCACTGAAAATAATTTTTCCATCCAGCAAAAGAATGCTTTCCAGCAGTGCACGGCCAAGAATCTGATTCTGGTGATACGTCTTGTCATAATACGTTTCATTAATTATTCTGGATGAATTGATACCCTTTCGCATCAGCTTTGCTGCAATTTCCATTGTTTCCGGAGAAGTACAGGAATGACGGAACACACCGGTATCGTGTACAATACCCATGTACAGGGCCTCCGCTGTTTCAACAGGCATTTTTTTCTCATCCAGAACAGAAAATACGAGTTCTGAAGTTGAGCTGGCGTCCGGAACAATATAATTGATATCTGCAAAACCGCCATTGCTGATATGATGGTCGATGCAGATCGTCCGTTTCGTATTTTTTAAATAATTTGCGGCGCCGCCCAGTCTTCCCTCATCTGCACAGTCAAGGCAGAAGAAAAGATCAAAAACTTTTTGCTGATCAAACTCGTGGCAGATCTCAGAAACGCCATGAATTGCAGTGTAAGCATCCGGCACTGCTTCCAGATACACAACTGTATCAATTTCCGGACAGTTTTTTTTCAGGTAATGGTACAGTCCGAGGCAGGACCCCACACAGTCACCGTCAGGGCGGACATGGCCCGCTATTGCAACAGACTGTACATTTTTTAACTCTTTTGCAAGATTAATCATCATGCTCATTCCCTTCTTCTTCCGGCTCAGTTTTTACCAGATTGTCAATCAATTTTGACATATTTACTCCGTATTCGATAGACTGATCCAGAATAAATCGAATTTCCGGAGTATTCCGCAGATTCACACTACGTGCAAGCTGGCGCCGGATATATCCTTCTGCGCTTTTGAGCCCGGCCAGCGTATCCTGTGCTGCCTTTTCATCTCCAAGTACGGAAATATAGGCTTTACATGTTTTTAAATCGGGAGCCACTTCCACGGCCACTACCGATGTCATTGGTGCAATCCGGGGATCTTTAATTTCATTCTGAATGATCACGGATAATTCTTTCTGAACTTCTCCATTGATTCTTGTATTCTTTATGCTGTTTTTTCTCATATTGATACCCGCCTTTGCGTCTAAATATTAAGAAGGCTCTCGCCCTGCTCCTTTGAGCCGTACCGACCTCGATTCCGCTTCGCTTCTTCTCGGTCGCGGGCTCTCGCCCTATCAATCCGGAAATTTGCACCCATGTGCGGATTCTCCGCCATGTGTGCAATTTCCGGATTGGCACGGCTCAATGCTAACGCGGAACTTCTACCATGATGAAGGCTTCAACTGTATCGCCTTCTTTGATATCGTTGCATTTTTCAAATACAAGACCGCATTCGTATCCTGCTTTTACTTCTTTCACATCATCTTTGAAACGTTTCAGGGACGCCAGTGATCCTTCATAGATTACCGTTCCCTCCCGTGATATGCGTACGGAGCATGCTCTCTGGAATATACCGTCTGTCACGTAGCCGCCTGCAATAGTTCCCACGCCGGATGCCTTAAAGGTCTGACGTACTTCTGCATGACCGATCACCTTCTCCTCAAATACAGGATCGAGCATTCCCTTCATGGCTGCCTCTACGTCCGCAATTGCATCGTAAATAACGCGGTACAGGCGGATATCAACACCTTCCCGCTCTGCTGTGGCTTTTGCCATAACATCCGGACGCACATTGAATCCGATAATAATCGCATTTGACGCAGATGCAAGAATAACATCTGATTCGTTGATTGCTCCGACACCGCCGTGAATGATTTTTACAATTACTTCGTCGTTGGACAGCTTCAGGAGACTCTGTTTTACGGCCTCCACAGAGCCCTGTACATCGGCTTTCACAATAATATCAAGCTCTTTCAGATTGCCTGCCTGAATCTGTGAGAACAGATCATCCAGAGACATTCTGGCCTTTGTATCTTCCAGAAGACGTTCTCTTCCTTCGCTGATAAATGTTTCTGCAAAGCTCCTTGCTTCTTTTTCATTATCCATTGCCATGAAGATTTCTCCGGCATTCGGTACGTCACTGAATCCGAGAATTTCCACCGGAGTGGAGGGGCCAGCTTCTTTTACACGGCGTCCTTTATCATCCATCATAGCTCTTACTTTTCCGTAACAGGAGCCTGCTGCCACCGGATCACCCACATGCAGCGTACCTTTCTGTACAAGCACAGTTGCCACCGGTCCTTTTCCTTTATCAAGTTCTGCCTCAATGACGAGACCTCTTGCCTTTCTCTTCGGATTTGCGCGCAGCTCAGCCACCTCCGCTGTCAGAAGAATCATCTCAAGCAGTGTGTCAATTCCCTCATGTGTATGTGCAGAAACCGGTACGAAGATTGTGCTTCCACCCCAGTCCTCCGGGATCAGCTCATACTCGGAAAGCTCCTGTTTTACACGTTCTACATTTGCACTCGGTTTATCAATTTTATTGATCGCTACAATAATTTCGATTCCTGCCGCTTTTGCATGATTGATTGCTTCAACCGTCTGCGGCATTACACCGTCATCTGCAGCAACCACGAGAATTGCAATATCTGTTGCATTGGCTCCGCGCATACGCATTGCAGTAAATGCTTCATGTCCCGGAGTATCCAGGAAGGTTATCTTCTGACCGTCAATCGATACCACATATGCACCAATGTGCTGCGTAATACCGCCGGCTTCTTTGTCAATCACATGTGTATTCCGGATTGCATCAAGAAGTGAAGTTTTTCCGTGGTCAACGTGCCCCATAACACATACAACGGGGGATCTCGGAACGAGTGTCTCCTCCGGATCGTCCTCTTCCTTCACAAGCTCTTCCAGAACGTTTACTTTCACTTCTTTTTCGCAGATGCAGTTGAATTCCAGAGCAATCTCTTCTGCCTTGTCAAAGTCAACCTCCTGATTTACTGTCACCATGGTTCCCTGAAGGAACAGTTTCTTGACAATTGCAGAAGGCTGTACCTTCATTGCCTCGGCAAGCTCGGAAATTGTCAGTTTTTCAGGAATGGTAATCGTACGGATGGTCTCTTCCGGTTTTTCCGCCGGTTTCTGCACCGGTGCTTTCGTCTGCTGGCCTTTCTTCGGAGCGCCCTTCTGATTCTGGCGAACGTTTTTCTCCATTCTCTCCAGCTTTTCTCCTTTATCATTGCGGTTTCTGTCTCCGCGTTCCGTACGCTTTCTGCTCTCTTTTTCAAGCGGTTTTGATTCTACAGGTGCCTTCGGAATATTGACGGAGCGTCCGCCCTGACCTCTGTTCTGGCCGTCATTCTGATATCTGCCGCCCTGGCTTCTGTTCTGGCCGTCACCCTGATATCTGTTTCCCTGGCCTCTGTTCTGGCCGTCGCCCTGATCTCTGTTTCCCTGGCCTCTGTTCTGGCCGTCATTCTGGTAGCTGTTTCCCTGGCCTCTGCTCTGGCCGTCATTCTGGTATCTGTTTCCCTGGCCTCTGTTCTGGCCGTCGTTCTGGTATCTGTTTCCCTGGCCTCTGTTCTGACCGTCATTTCTTCCGCCTGACACGTTCTGTGTTCTCGCTGCAGACTGCTGTACGGTACTCTCCTGCTGTGTCTGCTGGTTTGCTTCCGGCTGGCTCTTCGGAGTACTCTGTGGCTGCTGTCTGATCTCCTGCGCAGCTGCATCCTTGCGCACCGGTGCTTCAGCAGCCGGTACTGTTTTCACCGGCGTCCCTGCAGATGTATTCGCAGGTGTATTTGTCACTGCTTCCTTATTTACTGTTTCTGCAGTATTCGCCGTATCTGCCGTCTGCGGGCGTACCGGCCTGGTTCCTGCTGCAGCCTGCGGTCTTACTCCCGGCTGACCCTGCGGTCTTGCCCCGGCCTGACCCTGCGGTCTTGCTCCAGGCTGACCCTGCGGTCTCGCTCCGGCCTGACCCTGCGGTCTCGGTCTGCTTCCCGGTTTCACCATCCCGGTTTTACTGTTCTGAGGACGGAACACCTGAATAATATTCTTTTTCTTAGGCTGCGCCGCCGGCTCCGCCTCAGTCTTCTTTACTGCATCTGTATCTGTATTCTGCTGCATATGTTCATCCTCCTTTATTTTAGCCGATCCGGTCTGAAATGCAGTCCTGACTTTTCCGGCATCCGCTTCTTCCACATTACTCATATGACTCTTTACTTCGATACCCATCTTCTGTAAGGCTGCCATAATATCTTTATTTTCTTTCCCCAGCTCTCTCGCCAGCTCATGTACCCTGATTTTTGCCA
The DNA here is from genome assembly GCA_034093895.1 of Candidatus Choladocola sp. Taxonomy (GTDB): domain Bacteria; phylum Bacillota; class Clostridia; order Lachnospirales; family Lachnospiraceae; genus Choladousia. Next base: position 4,232 of record JAXEBU010000055.1, read on the forward strand.
TTCTCACAACCTCCGTCCCTCACGTCTTCAAGTTTCTTTTTTATTGACGATGCAAGCCCCTGATCTGTCACTGCGAGAGATGCTCTCAGTTCACACCCGATCGCATTTCCCAACTGCTCCTTGCCCCCATAAAAAAATACAGGCACTTCATAAAAGGTACACATATTCTGAAACTTCTTCTTTGTATTTGCGGAAGCTTCTTCCGAAACGATTACAAGACTGGCTTTTCCGGATTTGACGGCATTCTCCGTCTGGAACTCGCCGGCTGCAATCTTACCTGCCTTCCTGGCAATACTTATCAGCGATAATACGCTATCTCTTTTCAATCGATTCAATCTCCTTCTTCAGACTCATGTACGTCTCTTCCGGCACTTTTACTTTCAACGATCTTTCAAGCCCTTTATTTTTCACTGCCTTTTCAAAGCATTCCATGGAGCAGCAGACATAAGCACCACGTCCGTTTTTTCTGCCCGTAGTATCCAGAACAATCTCGCCTTCTGACGTACGGAGAATCCGCATCATTTCTTTTTTGCTTTTCATCTCCTGGCATCCCGTACATTTGCGCAACGGAACTCTTTTCACCTGTGCTGTCATCCTAACCTCCTGCGGCGCACGCTCTGATTACTCCTGGTCGTCCTCCGGTACGTAATCCATATCGTCTGCATATTCGCCGGCATCCTCCTGATAACTCTGATCATCTTCCAGATATGCACCTTCCTCTGACGGCTGCTCATCATAATACTCATCCTCATAGTATTCACCGTCATCATAGTACTCGTCTTCGTAGTAGTCTTCTTCATATTCCAGAAGATCACCGGACTCTCTCGCCTGGGTCTCACTCTTGATATCGATCTTAAATCCTGTCAGACGGGCTGCCAGTCTTGCATTCTGTCCTTCCTTTCCGATTGCAAGAGAAAGCTGATAATCGGGAACAACCACCTTCGCTGTCTTCTCATCACCATCGGCAATAACAGAAATAACCTTTGCCGGACTCAGTGCATTTTCAATCAGAAGAGCCGGATTTTCATTCCAGTTGATAATATCGATCTTTTCACCGTTCAGCTCATCCACAACGGCATTAACACGCGCACCGTTGAGACCTACGCATGCGCCTACCGGATCCACATCGGGATTGTTTGACCATACTGCAATCTTTGTTCTGCTTCCCGCTTCCCTGGCAATACTCTTAATTTCCACGGTACCGTCTTTTACTTCTGTGACTTCTTCCTCGAAAAGACGCTTTACCAGCTCCGGATGTGTTCTGGAAACGAGAATCTTCGGTCCTTTCGGTGTATCCTTCACTTCCAGAACATAGACTTTCACACGCTCTGTCGGGCGGTATGTCTCACCTCTGATCATTTCTTCACTGTTGAGCATGGCATCCACTTTACCAAGATTTATGCTGACATTTCTCCCCACATATCGCTGAACGATACCGGTCACAACGTCTTTTTCCTTCTCATAATATTCATTGTAAAGAACTTTTCGTTCCTCCTCGCGGATTTTCTGGAGGATAACATTTTTCGCATTCTGTGTGGCAATACGGCCAAATTCCTTTGACTTGATATCCACGCGGACAATATCACCGAGTTCATATCTGGAATCCTTCAGTTTCGCATTCGTAAGACTGATTTCCGCCAGCTCATCTTCCACTTTTTCCACTACTGTTTTTTCTGCATAAACTTCAAATTCGCAGGTCTGGGGATCAATATTCACCACAACATTATTTGCTTCTGTTTTTCCGTAATGGTTTTTGCACGCCTGCAGCAGTGACTGTTTGATCGCGTCCAGCAGTGTATCCTTGCTGATATTTTTTTCTTTTTCCAGAATCGTCAGTGCTTCAAACAATTCGTTATTCATGATTGTATCCTCCCTGTTAGAAATCGAATGCAAGCCTTACCAGTGCAATATCGGCACGGGCAAACTCCATCGTTTCTTCCTCATCCACTTCAATTACTATTTTTTCTTTATCATATTCCTTCAGAATCCCGGTAAAGTCTTTCTGATGATTGATCGCGCGGAATGTTTTTATCTCAACTTCTTCTCCGATACTGCGGGCAAAATCCTTATCCTTTTTCAGTGGTCTTCCGAGACCCGGAGAACTCACTTCCAGGATATACGGCTCATCAATAAAATCATGTACATCCAGCAAATCGCTGAGTGCCCGGCTGACCAGTTCGCAGTCATCCACTGTAATCCCTCCGGGCTTGTCGATATACGCCCTCAGATACCAGCTGCCGCCTTCCTTTACATACTCAACATCTACAAGCTCAAACTGGTGCTTCTCAATAATCGGCTGAAGCAGTTCCTCCGTTTTCTGCTCGTATGTCTCTCTTTTACTCATCCACACTCCTCCTGGCTTCTGTCAGCAACATTTATTTTTGATTCCGCAAATAAGAGTGGACCGTTGGCCCACTCTTATTAACAGGTTACATAATTAAATTCTAAGTTATCATATCACCATTTTCTGCTAAATGCAAGTCTTTTATTCAAATGCATTCGTACAGGATATGGTCATGACCGTATCTTTTTCAAAAGTGCCATCACTGTCTGTATACACTGTGACTTCCATACACTGGTCATAACCCTTTTCATTATAAGTATAATATCTGAAGCTGTCACTCTCGTCCAGCTCATACGTCATATTATTGTCTTCCAGAATTTTCAGAAATTCTTCTTCCGGCATTCCTTCTCTGATACCGCCCGGAAGGCTTCCATCGGCCTCCAGTGTATAGCCGCCAATCTCAAGTCCTTCCAGCCAGCAGTTTTCCGGAACTGTCCCATAATCCTCCTGATTGACCACGATCTCCCGGATCTGCTGTCCGCCCTTACGCAGCGTTACCCATCCGTAATACTGTGCTTTTATGGCAGAATCACTGTTGCTTTCATCCAGTTCCCAACCGTCTGATATAAGCACACACACAGGAACCGGCAGTTCATATACCTGTCCGTCCAGTTCAATCTGATATGCAGACAGATCATCACTGAGCGAATCCGGCTTGCTGTACGAAGCAACTGCATCCGGAATCTCATCGCTTATTTCTCCGGTCTCATATCCTTCCGGCTCCGTAAAGTTCTGCAGAGAAATCTCTTCCAGCACGCCGCTCTCATTGTAAACAGTCAGTTCCAGGTTACTGTATATATCTGTCTCATATGTGAGTTCCGTATACAGTTCTCCTTCATACGTATCCGACGGTGTACCGTATGCAGCTTTGATTGCTTCGACATCCGATTTCCCTTTCTCAATTCCTCCCGGGAGAACCACATCTCCCGTATCCACCGGCCAGAAATAATTATCAATACTTAATCCTCCGACGATGCATTTTTCCGCAGGCTCCGTATTCACGCCGAAATTCAGCAGATAAACCGAACACTCCACATCATCTCTGTAAAATGTATAGTAACCATACTGATTCGGCTCCAGTTCCTGACCCTCCACCTCATCGCTGCTCCATCCAAGAGCAACAAAATCGTCATACATCATCGGAAACTGATACACCGTACCGTCAATCTGAATCTGGAAATCCGACCATTTGTCAGACAGCTGTTGTTCTGTATCGGAATCCGATGCTGCAACTTCTGTCATCATCTCTGTTTCCGCCGCCTGCTCTGTTTCCTGTGCCGACACAGGCATTGCTGTTGCCAGTACTGCTGCTGTCAGCAGTGCTATGTTACGCATTTTCATAAACTGTACCCCCATCCTGAAAATCTGTCACTGACAGTTTTGTAAATATTTCGTTTTATTATAGCATTCGTATTTACCACTTGCAATCATTTCTTTATCAGTTTTCTTCAAATGCCACTTGATTTTCCTGTCTGACATGTTATACTGAATGCATGCGGATATAGTTCATTGGTAGAACACCAGCTTCCCAAGCTGGATAGGCGGGTTCGATTCCCGTTATCCGCTTTTTCCCCGAAATCAGACGATTTTCGGGGATTTTTTTCAGGAGGAAACAGAATGGACACACATGAATTGCTGACAATGGTACAGAACGGCACCATGAGTATAAAAGACGCGGAAAATCACCTGAAAAGCCTTCCTTATGAAGAACTGGGATTTGCAAAGCTGGATCACCACCGCTCCCTGCGTTCCGGTTTCGGTGAAGTAATATACTGTGCCGGTAAGAGTACGGAGCACCTGATCCAGATCTATAAACATTTTGCGGAAAAGGAAGGGAATGTTCTCGGTACAAGAGCTTCCGAAGAACAGTATCTGGCTGTAAAAGAAGAAATCCCCGATATTGAATATGACCCGCTTTCCCGCATTCTTCTTCTTGAGCGGAAAAAAGCAGATCAGGTGGGCTGTATCGCCGTCTGTACCGGCGGAACCTCAGATATCCCGGTAGCCGAAGAAGCCGCACGGACGGCAGAATATTTTGGAAGCAGAGTCGACCGGATTTATGATGTGGGAGTTGCCGGCATTCACCGTCTGCTGGCCAATGCCCCTCATCTGCGACATGCCAACTGCATTATCGCCGTAGCCGGCATGGAAGGTGCACTCCCTGGTGTAGTGGCCGGTCTCGTCGACAAACCGGTGCTGGCCGTACCCACTTCCGTCGGGTACGGAGCACATTTCGGAGGGCTCTCTCCCCTGCTGACCATGCTGAATTCCTGCGCGGAAGGAATTGCCGTCGTAAATATCGATAACGGATTCGGTGCCGGATACATGGCCACCCAGATCAACCGTCTGGCGGTACAGGGAAAAGTGTCCGGATAATTATGAGTCTGCTGTAAAAGTATTTTTACTCAACAGCCAGCTTATAAACTTTAATCTGCGGCAGGAGACGCTCCATATCTTCTTTAACGAAAAATCCCGTCTCTTCCCGCAGAGCTGCCGCTGCTGAGATCGCACTTGCCTTTTTCAGCGTATCAGCAACGGGAAGCCCTTCATCGAGTCCAAGGGCAAATCCGGCAATCATGGAATCGCCGCAGCCCACTGTATTGACCGCATCAATTTTCGGAACCTCTGCACGGTAAATTCCTTCTTTACACACAACGAGTGATCCTTCCGCTCCGAGGGATACTGCCACAATTTCCACGCCTTTTCTGTGGATCTCTTCTGCCGCTGTAAGCATGTCTTCAAAATGATCACACGTTTTTCCTGTCAGCATCCTGATTTCATCAATATTCGGCTTGATCATTGTCGGTCCTGCCTCAATTCCTTTCACCAGCAGGTCACCGCTCGTATCGAGAATAACCTTTTTCCCGGCATCTCTGCAGATACGGATCATCCTCTGATAAGCCGTTCCGTCCAGTCCGCGCGGCACACTTCCCGACATGGCAATGACATCTGCTGTTTCCACACATCTGCCGAACAATTCGAGAAAACCGTGAAAATCATTTTCACTTACCACAAATCCAGGCTCCAGAAATTCTGTCTGCACATGGTTTTCCTCATCCCAGATATTAATACAGGAACGGCTTTCTTCCTTCAAATGGTAAAAAGATGTTCTGATTCCAAAGGGCTTCAGCGAATCTTCGATATATGCTCCTGCATGACCTCCCACAAATCCGGTAGCTACCACACGTGCACCTGCGATAGCAGCTGGTTTGGAAACATTCAGCCCTTTCCCTCCGGGTGTGTAGGCACATTCCCGAACACGATTCACCTCTCCAACCCGGTAATGGTCTACAACGTATCTCTTGTCAATTGCTGCATTTAAAGTAACGGTCAGTATCATGATCTACATCCTCCAGTCATTGCTTCTATTTCAAGTCAAACACATACCGTCTCAGACGTTCAAACGCTTCCTTCACTCTTGAAAGCGGAAGCGCAAGATTCATCCGGATCGCGCAGTTTCCGTGAAACGGTCTGCCATCCTGCCATGCCACACCGACTTTCCAGCCTTCTTTCAGTATCTCCGCGATCGTTATCCCATGGTTCTCACACCAGCCTGTACAGTCAAGGAAAAGCATATACGTACCTTCCGGCCTGCTCACCGCAACACCCGGAAAATGCTCTGCAATAAAATCACAGGCGTAATTAATATTATCGCTGAGCACCCGGCATAGCTCATCCACCCATTCATATCCCTCACGGGAGTATGCACCGATCAGCGCATGCATGGACATTACATTCATCGCATTATAATGGGACTTACTGCTGCTGGCACAGACACGGTCCCGCAGATAGCTGCTGTAAATAATATGATAGCTTCCCACAAGTCCTGCCAGATTAAATGTTTTGCTTGGTGCATACATCGCTACTGTACGGTTTCTCGCATCCTCACTGACAGACTGTGTTGGAATATGCTTATGTCCATTCAAAAGAATATCCGACCAGATTTCATCGGAAATCACTATGCAGTCATTTGCCCGGTATATTTCCATTGCCCGCTCCACTTCCCACTGTTCCCAAACGCGGCCGCAGGGATTATGCGGGCTGCAGAATACAGCCACATGAATCTTATGCTCTTTCAGTCTCAGATCCATGTCCTCAAAATCCATTCTCCAGATACCATCGTTATCTTTTTTCAGAGGACTGTGTATTATTCTGTAGCCATTGTCTTCTATGGATTTTGTAAACCCGATATACGTGGGACTGTGCACCAGTACACAGTCTCCCGGTGAAGCAAATGCGGTCAGGGCAGAAATCACTCCGCCGAGCACACCGTTTTCATACCCGATACACTCCGGTGTCAATCCCGTCACACCATTTCTTTTTTCCTGCCATCGTATTATCGAATCATAATACTCCTCTGTCGGATCAAAATACCCGAAAGCCGGATGTCCTAACCGCTCTGTCATCGCCTCACAGACCGCAGGTACCACCGGAAAATTCATATCAGCAACCCACATGGGAATTGCATCAAAGCCTTCCTGCGGAAGGTCGGGAGCAAAGCCTCCCGTTCCGAGAGCATCCACTGCTATGGCATCTTTTCCTCTGCGATCCATTACAGATGTAAAATCGTATTTCATAACGTCTCCTTTGTCTTTCTTTCCAAAAAAAAGATTTTCTTAAAGAATACCAGATTCCGGCTCCACCCACAAGTATCCATTTAAGTTAGCTTTCTCTTACTTTTCTGTAAACGTTATTACTTTTCCTTGTTTTTCTAAAATCAAAATGGTATAATGGGAACACCTGATGGGAAACTGCGATTAATAGATCGTCGAATATACACGGGAGGTTACTATGCACGACAACGAATCATCAGAAAACTATCTTGAAACGATCCTGATTTTAAGTGAACGGCTTCCGGTTGTTCGCTCCGTAGATATAGCAGAAGAAATGAATATCACCAAACCGAGTGTCAGCGTTGCCATGAAAAAGCTCCGGGAGAATGAATGTATTGTCGTATCAAAGGCTGGCTTTATCACTCTGACAGAAAAAGGGATGAAAATCGCCTCTTCTATTTATGAGCGTCATACATTTCTTTCCAACTGGCTGATTTCTCTGGGCGTTTCAGAAAAAACTGCTGTCAGAGATGCCTGCAGAATGGAACACTATATCAGTGAAGAAAGCTTTTCTGCCATGAAACAGTTTATCCAGTCCCCAAATAAATAGACAGAAGCTGTTTTCCTGAATATAACAAACAGGCTGCTGAAGGATACAGAACCATCATTCCTGTATTCTTCAGCAGCTTTGTTTTTATAATGTTACTTCATCAAAAAGACATTTTACCGTCGGATAGATTCTGGCAAATCTGGCGTATCTTTCATTGTATTTTTCCACCAGTTCCGGTTCCGGTTCAATGGTATCCACCACTTTCACCAGTTTCGCTGCCGCTTCTTCCACAGAACCAAACTCGCCGCAGGCAACGGCTGCCAGCATGGCTCCGCCGTAGCCGGGACCTTCTTCGCTCTCAATCACATCCACTTTGATGCCGAGTACATTGGCAATAATCTTTTTCCACAGAGGACTCTTTGCGCCGCCGCCGCAGATCTTTGTTCTCTCAATATTGATGCCGAGAGACTTTGCAATTTCAAAGGAGTCACGGATAGCAAACGCAACACCTTCCAGAACAGCCTGAGTCATATCCGCTCTCGTCGTATCCATTGTCATTCCGATGAACGTTCCTCTTGCATTCGGATTGTTGTGGGGTGAACGCTCTCCCATCAGATACGGCAGGAAGAAAACATGGTTTTCACCGAGCTTTGCAATTTTTGCCTGCTCTGCGCCGTAATCTTTCGTTCCGATAATTTCATCCATCCACCATTTATTGCAGGATGCTGCAGAAAGCATACAGCCCATCAGATGATAATGACCGTCTGCGTGGGCGAAAGCGTGAAGAGCATTGTTTTTATCAACGCCGAAGTTCTTGCTGGATACGAAAATCGTTCCGCTTGTTCCGAGGGAAATATTACACATTCCGTCTCCTACGGTTCCCGTACCTACGGCTGCCGCTGCATTGTCTCCGGCACCTGCCACAATTTTTACCGTCTTCGGGAAGCCAAGCTCTTCTGCAATTTCCGGAAGGATCGTGCCTACTGCCTCATAGCTCTCAAAAATCTTCGGAACCTGCGCTTCCGTGATTCCGCAGATCTCCAGCATCTCCCTGGACCAGCATTTGTTCTTTACGTCAAAAATAAGCATGCCTGACGCATCCGAAACATCCGTACAGTATACGCCTGACAGTTTAAATGCAATATAGTCTTTCGGAAGCATGATCATATGGATTCTGGCAAAGTTCTCCGGCTCTTCCTCCTTCATCCAGAGGATCTTCGGTGCCGTAAAGCCTGCAAATGCAATATTTGCCGTATACTGAGACAGTTTTTCTTTCCCGATCACCTGGTTCAGATAATCTGTCTGTTTTGCGGTACGTCCATCGTTCCATAAAATTGCCGGACGGATCACCTGATCCTTCTCATCAAGCGCTACCAGTCCGTGCATCTGGCCTCCAAAGCTGATACCTGCAATCTGGCTTCTGTCGCAGTCTGCCGTCAGTTCCTTCAGGCCTTCCATAACTCCCTTCCACCAGTCCTCCGGTTTCTGTTCCGACCAGCCGGGATGCGGAAAATACAGGGGATACTCTTTTGATACGATATTGTGGATTTTTCCTTCGCCATCCATAAGAAGCAGCTTCACTGCGGATGTACCAAGATCAACTCCGATATATAACATGGGATTGTTCCTCCTTAATATCTGCCGGAAAAGGCGGATGCAGGACATCCTGTATCCGCCTTTTTCTGTTTCTGTTCTGTTTTTTTATGCAAACGGATTCTCTGTCGGATAACGAACGCCCGCCGGCTGATTGTATCCGATTTCGTTCACATCAACACCGATGTATTTGAATACTTCGTACAGAGCTTTTCCATGGTGTCCGAATGCCACTGCTCCGTGATGCGGATAGTTACCTTCAATCAGAACGTGACGGTAGAATCTTCCCATTTCCGGAATCGCAAATACACCGATTGCTCCGAAGGAACGTGTAGCTACCGGCAGAACTTCACCGTGAGCGATGTAAGCTCTCAGTTTATTATCGGCTGTGCTCTGCAGACGGAAGAATGTGATATCTCCAGGTGCAATGTCGCCTTCCAGTGTTCCCTGTGTAACCTCTTCCGGAAGTGATCTTGCCATGATCAGCTGATACTTCATATTGCAGAAGGACAGCTTCTTCGCATTTGTGTTGCCGCAATGGAATCCCATGAAGGTGTCTTTATGTGTGTAGTTATATTTGCCCTTAATATCTTCTTCGTACATATCTGCAGGTACGGAGTTGTTGATATCAAGCAGTGTCACAATATCGTTGCTTACGCAGGTACCGATAAACTCAGAGAGTGCACCGTAAATATCCACTTCACAGGATACCGGAATGCCGCGTCCTGCCAGACGGCTGTTTACGTAGCACGGTACGAAACCAAACTGTGTCTGGAATGCCGGCCAGCATTTTCCTGCAATTGTCACGTACTGACGATATCCTCTGTGCTCCTCAACCCAGTCTAACAGAGTCAGCTCGTACTGAGCCAGCTTTGTAAGGATCTCCGGCTTCTTGTTGCCTTCGCCAAGCTCTGCCTCCATGTCCTTTACAACATCCGGAATACGCGGATCACCTGCATGCTTGTTGAATGCTTCAAACAGATCCAGCTCAGAGTTCTCCTCAATCTCCACGCCAAGGTTGTACAGCTGCTTAATCGGTGCATTACATGCAAGGAAGTTCAGCGGACGCGGACCAAAGCTGATAATCTTCAGATTTTTCAGAGCAACGATGGCACGTGCAATCGGAACGAACTCTTCGATCATATCGGCACACTCTTCAGCAGTACCTACCGGGTACTCCGGAATATATGCCTTGATGTTACGCAGCTTCAGGTTGTAGCTTGCATTGAGCATACCGCAGTAAGCATCACCGCGGCCCTGAATCAGGTTATTGCCGGATTCTTCTGCTGCTGCCACGAACATAGCCGGTCCGTCAAAATGTTTTGCAAGAAGTGTCTCGGAAATTTCCGGTCCGAAATTGCCAAGGTATACAACGAGAGCGTTGCAGCCTGCTGCCTTGATATCTTCAAGAGCCTGTACCATATGGATTTCACTCTCAACGATACAGATCGGACATTCATAGATGTTCTCTGCATCATATTTTGCCTTATAAGCTTCTACCAGTGCTTTTCTTCTGTTAACGGACAGAGACTCCGGGAAGCAGTCACGGCTGACTGCCACAATTCCAATTTTTACTTTCGGCATGTTGTTCATTTGTCATATCCTCCTGTTTTCTTTTTTACAGTGTTAAATTATCGCCTTTTAATCCCAGGAATGCTCCGTCTGCCCCGAGACCGGATTCTTCATGGGCGATCAGCCATTTGTTTTTCGCCGTCATCAGTCTGTCCTCTGCACGTACACCGTGGAGAACCGGCGGCTCTGTATTTGTTCCCTTCGGCAGCACAATAACTACCTGGAATCCTTTTTCCACCGCATTGCAGGGAGCATAGTGAAGGGTACATGGTGACGATCTCGTTCAGGTTTCGCATTTCCGTTTCGTTCAGATAGTTTTTGGCAACGGTGACATCCGATTTGCGGATGCGGCCTTTGGGGGCGTTTTTCCATGTGGTCAGCCCCATGTTGGGCT
>JAXEBU010000056.1:0-27022 GCA_034093895.1 Candidatus Choladocola sp.
TTCTCGTCGTCCGTCAGCAGGCACGTCTCGATAATCACCTTCAGCACTTTTTCACCGCACACCGCCTTCAGAGAACGGATTTCTGCTTCCGTCAGATCGTATCTGCGGTCTTTCACCCATCCGATATTAATGACCATGTCAATCTCATCGGCTCCGTTTTCCAGCGCGTCCTTCGCCTCAAATTCCTTTGCTCTCGTTGTCATATATCCGTTGGGAAATCCGATCACGGTACACACTGCCATCCGGTCTCCCACGTATTCCTTCGCCTGTTTCACGTAACAGGGCGGGATACACACAGACGCTGTCCCGTAATACACAGCATCATCGCAGATCTGCCTGATTTCCTCCCAGGTTGCAGTCTGCGCCAGCAGTGTATGATCCACATGTTTTAAAATTTCTCCTGCTTCCATTGCTTCCTCCGTCCCACATCACCACCGCAGCAGATTCTGTGGTTTCTGACTTCTGATCTATGTCACTGTCTCTTCTGTTTACTGCCTGTATGCCAGTTCCAGGGCAATTTCCATCATTTTGTGGAATCCGACCTGGCGATCCTGGGCACTCAGTTCCTCGCCCGTGTAGATATGATCTGAAATCGTCAGCATACAGAGCGCTTTCTTTCCGGCTTTGGCCGCATTCATATAAAGACCTGCCGCTTCCATTTCCACCGCCAGCACACCCATGCTCTTCCAGAGATCGCTGGCCTGCTTATTTGCACTATAGAACACATCAGACGAAAGAATGTTTCCGACTACGGCTTTCGTTCCCTGTTCTTCTGCAATCTCCACTGCAGTCCGGAGCAGACCGTAATCTGCAATCGGCGCAAAGGTTCCCGGCAACCCGTACTGTGATGCAAAATTGGAATCGGTGCAGGCACCCATACCGATGACAATATCCATCAGCTTCAGATCATCGTTGTATGCTCCGGCAGAACCGATCCGGATAATATTGTCCACATCGTAAAAATGGAACAGCTCATAGGAATAGATTCCGATGGACGGCATGCCCATTCCCGCCCCCATAACAGAAACTTCTTTTCCCTTGTACGTACCCGTAAAGCCAAGCATGTTGCGCACACCTGTTACCTGTCTCGGATTCTCCAGGTATGTCTCAGCTATATATTTTGCCCGGAGCGGATCGCCCGGCATCAATACTGTTTTTGCGAAATCGCCTTTTTTTGCACTGTTGTGCGGTGTTGGTGTACTCATATCAGATTTCTCCTTTCTTTTTTACATCAAATGATTCTTCATTGTGAACACCATATCACTCCTGTTTTCCGCCGGCCTTCTCCCGGTCCTTGCGTATCAGACTGCGAATGGCTTCCACTGCAATGCGAATCGGTGCATCCGTATCGTGCACCACCGGATTATCCAGCCCTTCCTTTTCTCTTTCCTGGTTTGCCACCACCAGAAATACAGATCCGGCACGTACTCTGCGTGCGCTTGCCACAATAAACAGCGCAGCAGACTCCATTTCCGAAGCGAGACATCCCAGCCGCTTCCACGCTTCCCATTTGTTCATCAGTTCATAACTCACCGGCATAATTTCCGGTGAATGCTGTCCGTAAAAGGAATCCTTACTCTGTACAACGCCTGTGTGGTACGGAATATTCAGCTTTCCTGCAGAATCAATGAGTGCATTTACAATGTCAATATCAGCTACTGCCGGGAACTCAATGGGCGCATACTCTCTGCTGGTTCCCTCCATCCGGATCGATCCTGTGGCAATCACTGCATCTCCGCTCCTGACATCCAGCTGCATTCCGCCGCAGGTGCCCACCCGGATAAACGTATCGGCACCGCACTGCACCAGTTCCTCCACAGCAATGGATGCTGACGGCCCGCCGATACCGGTAGATGTAACGCTTACTTTTACTCCGTCAAGATAGCCTGTGTAAGTTACAAATTCCCTGCTGTCCGCAATCAGCTCCGGCTGATCAAAATACTTCGCAATCTTCGCACAGCGCTTCGGATCTCCGGGAAGAATCACATACTTCCCCACATCGCCTTTTCCAACCTGAATATGATACTGCCTGTTCGGATCCTCTGAATACTTCATACTGTCACCTCCTGTAATTATGACGGCAGACTGTCTTTCTGCCTGTTAATGGGACTGCTCCTGTCTGTTTTCTGCCAGAAGCTTCTCTATATTGTTTTTGATCAGTTCAAAAGCGACTTCATTCATTCCGCTGTTGATTACAAGATCCGCCAGGGCACGTGTCGGTTCCACGTAGAGATAATGCATCGGCTTCACCATCGTAAGGTACTGATTTACGATACCTTCGATGTCACGCCCCCGCTCCTTCACATCACGGATCACTCTGCGAAGGATCCGTTCATCCGCATCCGCCTCCACATAAATTCTGATATCGAGCAGTTCTCTCAGCTTCGGATCTGCCAGCACAAGAATTCCCTCCAGCAGAATCACGCTTTTCGGTTCTATGGTCACAACACGGTCCGAGCGGTTATAATCTGCATAGTCATAAACGGGACACTGAACCGGCCGTCCGTTTTTCAGTTCCTTCAGATGCTCCAGCAGAAGTTCCGTCTCAAAGGCTTCCGGCTTGTCATAGTTCATTTTCTTCCGTTCTGCAAGGGGAATATCGTCCTGCGCACGGTAATAATTATCATGGTAGATCACAGCCACCTCATCCCCGAACTCCTCCTTCAGACGATTCGTGAATGTGGACTTTCCCGATCCCGTGCCTCCTGCAATGCCGATCATCACACTTTTCATTCTGTCATCTCCTGTCTTCTTCCTTACATGATCATATCCGGCCACGTCAGAATTTCCCCGGCAATCGTTTCTTCGTAATCACCTTCAATGTCCTCGCTGCGTCCCGTATGAAAAATATTTGTCTCAGCGCCCCAGCCTCCGTCATAAAATTCCCATACGTGATAGCTCAGTCCGCGGAACAGAAAATCAAGGCTTCCGCAGCCGTTTTCCTCCGAATAGCTGTACGATATCTTTTTCTCATCCAGTGCATGTCTGACTTTTTCAAGCCGCATATTTTTCCTTCCTTTCTCTGTAAATTCCGTTTGTTCTCCCTGATCTGAATCTGCCGTACCAGACTGTATTTATCTGTACTTTTCGCGGTACATCCGGTTCAGCCACTCCACTGCACTTTGAATCCCGTCATCAGAAAATTCAAATAATTCCGCTTCCTTCTGTTCCTCCGGCGTCGCCTCCCAGCAGTACGGTTCCGGATAAATGTTTGCTTTGAGCTTTCCGTCTTCGGTACACAGCATATAGCGCATTTTTCCGTGAGACCCGCAGAATCTCTCTTTTTTGACGAGGGCCAGTGAAAACATGCCTTTCAGCGAAATCCCGTTTTCTTCCTTTTCTTCCACGATTCTTCCCTCCCCGCTTATTATCGTCTGTATTTTTCAGTCACATCATCCCGGATACAGGAAATAGTTTCTCAACTGTTTTCTATATTTTAATATGTCCGGTCAAATATTACAAGTCCGGATCTTTCTCCGTTTTTTGCAGCTTTCTTTTTTGCCTGATCTCTGGTAGAATACGGATATGAAGTATGACAAATTCTAATACAGAAAGGAATCCTATGAAGAAACTGAAACGTATTATGGCTCTTATCGGTGCCATCCTTTTGATCGCCATGTATGTGGTGACACTCATTCTCGGTCTCATGGCCAGTCCTGCAACGAAAAACATGCTTATGGCATCCATCGCCTGCACTGTGATCCTTCCCTGCCTGCTCTACGGAATGATGCTGGTAGCCCGCGTTCTGGACAACCGCAGTTCATCCGGCAGGGATGATCCAGCCTCTCACGACAAACAATAAAACGGAACCGTTCTGCACACAACAGTTCCGGCAGATTTTCTTACTCAGGAAAGGACCTCTTTACTATGATAAAAAACATTATTTTCGATATCGGCCGTGTTCTTGTGGACTACGACTGGCGTGCTTACGTGCACAGCTACAATTTCCCGCCGGAAAAGGAAGATGCCATTATCCATGCACTTTTCGGCAGAAACGTATGGCAGGAGCTGGATCGCGGCGTTCTTTCCATGGACGAAATCCGGGAAGCCTTCGTGGAAGGCGCTCCCGCTTACCGTGATGATATTCTCACTGTATTTGACCGCTCCGGCAGCTGTATCGTCCGCCTGGACTACGCCATTCCGTGGATCTGTTCCCTGAAGGAACGGGGATATCGCGTCTATTATCTCTCGAACTACTCTGCCTGGATGATCGAACAGACGCGTGCCGCTCTCGATTTTCTCCCGTATATGGACGGTGGACTGTTCTCTTATGAAGCAAAACTGATCAAACCGGAACCGGAAATCTACCGGGCGCTGACGAACCGTTGTCCGCAGATTGTTCCGGAGGAATCCGTTTTTCTCGATGATATGGAGGAAAATGTGGCTGCTGCAAAAGCTTTCGGCATGAGCGGGATTGTTTTCCGGAACAAAAAACAGGCTGAAGCTGAACTGGAGTTGCTGCTCTCCTGATCAGCCAGCCTGCGTTTACATTATCTGTAAATAATATCGTCTCTTCCCGGTCCGTTGGAAACCATCGTGATCGGGAATCCGATCTGCTCTTCTACAAACTCGATATACTTCCTGCAGTTCTCCGGAAGGTCTTCGTATTTCTTGATCCCGCGGATATCGCATTTCCAGCCCGGCAGTTTTTCCAGAACCGGTTTTGCCTTCTCAAGAAGAGCGGTGGTCGGGAAATCTGTCGTTACCTGGCCATCGATTTCGTAACCCACACATACCGGAATCTCATCAAGATATCCCAGTACATCAAGCACGGTAAATGCCACATCTGTCGTTCCCTGCAGTCTGCAGCCGTACTTGGATGCAACACAGTCAAACCAGCCCATTCTTCTGGGACGTCCCGTAGTTGCGCCGAACTCGCCGCCGTCGCCGCCGCGTCTGCGGAGCTCGTCTGCCTCTTCTCCGAAAATCTCACTGACGAATGCGCCTGCGCCTACCGCACTGGAGTAAGCCTTGCAGACTGTCACAATCTTCTTTATCTCATACGGAGGAATACCTGCTCCCACCGCACCGTATCCGGCCAGTGTGGAAGATGAAGTAACCATCGGATAAATACCGTGATCCGGATCCTTCAGGGAACCCAGCTGTCCTTCCAGCAGAATATTTTTGCCGTCCTTCAGCGCCTGGTAAAGATATGCGGAGGTATCACACACAAAGGGTGCCACCATATCACGGTAGCTGTGCAGCTCCTCCAGCAGAGCTTCCGGTGTCAGAAGCGGTTTGTGATACAGATACTCCAGCATCGGATTCTTCAGATCACAGATGCGCTGTGCCTTTTCCTCCAGCAGTTCCTCGTCGAACAGTTCGCTTACCTGGAATCCGATCTTTGAGAATTTGTCCGCATAAAACGGAGCTATACCTGATTTTGTCGAGCCGAAGGACTTGCCTCCGAGACGCTCCTCCTCGCACTGATCGAAAAGAATATGATAGGACATCACGATCTGAGCCCGGTCTGATACGAGAATCTTCGGCATCGGCACACCGCGGTCCACAATGCTCTTTACTTCATTGAACAGCACCGGAATGTTCAGCGCCACACCGTTTCCGATGATGCTGGTTGTATGATCATAAAATACGCCCGACGGAAGTGTATGCAGTGCAAATTTTCCGTAATTATTTACGATTGTATGTCCTGCGTTTGCTCCGCCCTGAAAACGAACAATAATATCTGCCTTTTCAGCAAGCATGTCTGTAATCTTGCCTTTTCCTTCGTCTCCCCAATTGGCTCCTACTACTGCCTGTACCATAGTTATTCCTCCTGTACTGGTTTCGTGGCAATGCACGCGGCACTCCCACCCATCCTGATCGTCTTCTCCCTCCGGCTTTCTGGCTGCCATGGTTCCTCGATGCTGCCGGTTCAGAAGCCTGTGATTCATCACAACATCTCCAGTATACTATATTTTCCTCTATAAGTAAAACGAATATTTCTTCTTCCGAAACAGATTTATACGTTGATTTCAGCTTTTACACCGAGAAGCTCTCTGTTTTCCTCCAGAACCGGATTTACCACGTTCTTAACGAACGTATCCACCTGTTCTCTCGATCTTCCCACGTAGCGTGCCGGATCCATGGATTTCTGCAGTTCTTCCAGTGTCATACCGAAGGAAGGATCTGCTGCAATCAGCTCCAGAAGGTTGTTTTCTTTTCCTTCTTCTTTGACATTTCTGCCTGCTTCCATAGAAAGCGTACGGATCTTCTCATGCAGTTCCTGGCGGTCTCCGCCGGCTTTTACCGCATCCATCATAATATTCTCTGTCGCCATAAACGGCAGCTCTGCCATCAGATGCTTCTCAATTACCTTCGGATATACTTTCAGTCCGTCTGTCACGTTGATGCAGAGATCGAGGATGCCGTCCACTGCCAGGAAACCTTCCGGAATGGAAAGGCGCTTGTTAGCTGAATCGTCCAGCGTACGCTCAAACCACTGGCAGGAAGAGGTGATGGCCGGATTCAGGGCGTCACAGAGCACATACCGGGAAAGTGACGCAATTCGCTCACTTCTCATGGGATTGCGTTTGTATGCCATCGCAGAAGAACCGATCTGTGTCTTCTCAAACGGTTCCTCCACTTCCTTCAGATGCTGCAGAAGCCGGATATCATTTGACATCTTGTGTGCGCTGGCTGCAATACCTGCCAGTACATTCAGTACTCTCGTATCTGTCTTTCGGGAATACGTCTGTCCCGATACGGGAACACAGGATTCAAATCCCATCTTCTCTGCAATCATCGGATCAATCCGGTCAATTTTTTCCTGATCCCCGTCGAAAAGCTCC
The DNA here is from genome assembly GCA_034093895.1 of Candidatus Choladocola sp. Lineage (GTDB taxonomy): Bacteria > Bacillota > Clostridia > Lachnospirales > Lachnospiraceae > Choladousia. Next base: position 6,792 of record JAXEBU010000056.1, read on the forward strand.
AGGAAACTCGCCTGTGTACCTGTCGTTCCCTTGGAACCCAGCAGCTTCATGGTGGAAAGCACGTAATTGAGGTCTTCCAGATCCATCATGAATTCCTGTGTCCACAGTGTGGCTCTCTTGCCCACTGTCGTCGGCTGAGCCGGCTGAAAATGGGTGAAGGCAAGCGTCGGAAGATCCCTGTATTTCTGCGCAAAATCTGCCAGCTGCGCAATGACATTCACCAGTTTTTTCTTCACCAGCTTCAGCGCTTCTGTCATTACAATGATATCCGTATTGTCACCCACATAACAGGATGTGGCACCGAGATGGATGATCGGTTTTGCTTTCGGGCACTGTACGCCGTAGGCATACACATGGGACATTACGTCATGGCGGACTACCTTTTCCCGTTCTTTCGCCACCTCGTAATTGATGTCATTCTGAAATGCTTTCAGCTCTTCAATCTGTTCATCCGTGATGTCAAGTCCAAGTTCTTTTTCTGTCTCAGCCAGTGCAATCCACAGCTTTCTCCAGGTACGGAATTTCATGTCCGGTGAAAAAATATACTGCATTTCTTTGCTGGCATATCGCTCTGAAAGCGGGCTCTGATATCTGTCTGTGCTCATAAGGATCTCCTTTTCATATAGTTTTATAATTATTTTTCATATTCTCCGCGGATGTCTTCCTCCGGCGGATCCAGCGGATATTTCCCTGTAAAACAGCCGTCGCAGATGGGCAGCCCCTCTGCCAGCTGCGGCAGACGGTCCAGCTGCAGGTATGCAAGAGAATCGGCTCCGATGATTTCTCTGACCTCTTCCAGACTTCTGTTATACGCAATCAGCTGATCACACGCAGGCACATCCGTTCCGAAATAACACGGATACAGAAACGGCGGCGAACTGACGCGCATGTGTACTTCCTTCGCCCCTGCCTCCCGCAGCATCCGTACAATCCGGTCACTCGTCGTTCCGCGGACGATGGAGTCGTCGATAATCACAATCCGTTTTCCTTCAATAGCTTCACGCATTACGTTCAGCTTTACACGTACACTGGATTCTCTGCTGCTCTGTTTCGGTTTGATAAACGTACGCCCCACATAGCTGTTTTTGAAAAAGGCCATTCCGTAAGGAATTCCTGACTGCATGGAATAGCCCAGGGCTGCCACATTTCCCGATTCCGGAACACCGACCACCAGATCTGCTTCCACCGGTGAATCCATGGCAAGATACTTTCCTGCCTTCAGCCTGGAATTGTAAACACTGATCCCGTCAATATGGCTGTCGGGACGGCCAAAATAAATATACTCAAAGACACAGCGTCCTGTTTTTTCTCCTGAAACGGGATCGAGACACATACTGCGGTCCGACACGATTCCGTCCTTCGGTGTAATCGTCACAATCTCCCCCGGCTCCACATCGCGGACGAATTCCGCTCCGATGGTATCCAGGGCACACGTCTCGGAAGTAAGGATATAAGCATTGTCTCGCTTTCCGATACACAGCGGCCGGAATCCGTACGGATCTCTCGCACCGATCAGCTTTCTGGGAGACATGACAATCAGAGAATACGCTCCCTTCATCTTCTTCATCGCATTAGCAACGGCACCTTCAACATTTTTTGTTTTCACACGCTCCCGGGCAATATGGTACGCGATAACCTCCGAATCTATCGTAGTCTGGAAAATCGCTCCGCCCAGCTCCAGTTCCCGGCGCAGCTCCGGTGCATTGATCAGGTTTCCGTTGTGGGCAAGCCCCAGTGTTCCCTTGATATAATTGAGAACGAGAGGCTGCGCATTTTCCCGCGCGCTTCCTCCCGCCGTCGAATAACGCACATGGCCGACACCGATGTCCCCCTTCATCTGAGAAAGATGTTCCTCCGTAAACACCTCATTCACAAGCCCCATTCCTTTATGGGACAATACCTTTCCCTTTGGTCCGTTCGTATCACTGACTGCAATTCCGCAGCTCTCCTGCCCGCGGTGCTGCAGAGCAAACAATCCATAGTAAATCGTCGATGCAACATTTTCACCTGAAAAATCATAGATTCCGAAAACGCCGCATTCTTCTTTCAGCTTGTCATTTGGTTCCATCTGCTCGTGAATCTCGCTGTTCATCGTCCATCTCCTCTTTTCCCGTAACCTGTCTCGTGCTTCGTCGTGTGAAAAATCCCATTCACGTGCAAAGTATACTCTATCGGAAAAGATTGCGCAAGATTAAATTTTGGTGCTCCTGCAGTACTGTTCCTTCATTTCAGCCAGGATTTCCCCCTGATCACGGCTTCTCATCCGCTCTATTTCCGCCTGAAACCGGGGCTGTGTACAGATTTTTGCGTTATATTCCTGAATTTTTTGTGTCAGATACGGATCCGACCGCAATTCTTTCAGTTTTTCCTGATACGCTTCCTCGGAGAGATACAGAGGAAGCGCACTGACATATTTTCTCAGCGTTTCTTTCGTTTTCATCAGTCCGTAGGACTCCAGAAAGCATTCCGCCGCATCTTTAAACTGAAATAGCCCTGCATAGGCCGCCCCCAGATTATTCCATACGGCAGCATAGAACTGGACACCGAGTTTTCCCGGATTCTTCCGCTTCAGGATCTGTCTGTACTCCCATACGGCACGGGCAAACATCTTTTCCTTTACCAGATAATCGCCGCGGAGCTTCTGTTTCATATCCTCCGACTGTACCTCCAGCTTCGCCAGTTTTTCCTGAAACTCCCGCATCTCCTGATGGGTCAGGTAGCCCGCTTCCCGGAAAATCGGAAGAACGAAAAATGCAGCTCCGTCCTTTTTTTCCAGCTGTTCGTAAAGCTGCCGGTACAGTCTGGCAAGTCCCAGTTCATCCCGGATCCAGTCACAGAGCTGTTCATTCATGATTGTCTCATCAATCAGACAGCTGTTGTTGTATAAGTAAAAACAAAGCTCCTCCAGCGAATAGATTCCGGTTCGGATACTTTCTATATAATATGGCTTTTGAGCCTGTTTCGTCAGGCACAGATCATAACTCATAAAGCAGACCTCTTTCTGTATGGTACTGACACGCATCTGCAGGACTCACCTGCCAGATACGGTTCATAACGTATTGTCCGGTAATCCGCCGGAATATCTCAGAAAAAGATATCCCTCTGCCAGGTCAGGCCGCAGGGCCGGTAAAACTCTCCGAATCCCAGGTCCTCCACCTCCAGATGACATTTCCCCGGAGCCGTAAAATACACGGTCAGACGCAGCCTGGTGGCCCTGTCAGGGCGCGGAGGCAGTCCGGTCAGACGCAGCATATGAACGGTTGGTTCTCCCTTCGTCATCGGGCGGGATGTCACCCTGATTTCCCGCTCACCATGAAGGATAAATTCACAGACGTGATGGGCCTCATACCAGTTAATTCCGGCATTTACAAGGGGATAGTACGTTTCTTTTCCGCGGATGCAAAGATCCATGCCCAGATTCACCTGAATCATATCACGCCCGCCGAAAATAATCCCTTTGGCGGCAATCAGACCTGCACGCTCCATGGCTGCATAGCATGCGCCTTTTGAGTACAGATTCTTTCCCTGAAATGCATGGCGCTTATAACAGAGATACTGAATGGACCGTTCCGCCCAGCTCTTATTAAAATAGTCCCCCAGCAGATAACTGACTGAAATATTTCTTCGCTCAAACACTTTTTTCAGAAGTTCAAAAAACAGTCTGTCCTTTTCTTTCTTCCATTCCGGTTCATCTCTGCCGTCACGCACCGTATCATCCATACTCTGGCGTGCCACCATGTCCACTTTCGCAATAGCCGGCCGCGTGCTCCTGTCAATATGAAGCACGTATCCCACAATTGCTTCCTCCTCGTACTCCAGAAGCGCCACATCCTGATACCACAGCTCTTTTTTCTGATTGACCGTATAATAATAGAAGGAAGAGAGATAATCCTGCATATAAATCAGCTTCCGGTCTATTCCGTTTTTCTCAAGGGCCGATGAAAGAACATCACTCCATCGCTCGGTCAGCTCCCGGACAGTCACCATAACCTGAACTCTCGTATTCTGTGTCAGAAGGCTTACTGTTGACATACACAGCCCGAAATATATGGCAAGTATCTCTGCCGGTTCAAAGGACTGCCCCTGGTCCTCTATCGCTTCCTGATTCTGTATTTTTTCATAAATTCCGCAAATCCGGCACCGATCCGGTTCACCGTCATCCTGCTCCGGTTCACCGGTCCAGAATTTCCACTGTCCCTGACTGTCCTGCCGCATCGCCATCGGAAACTGAATCTGTTCCGGGTCTGATGGCAGTCCCACCGTCAGAGGCTCCCGCACCGACTGATGGTAATACGTCAGCTGTGCATACTGTTCATTCAGATCAATGCCCAATATCAATTCATTCGTCGCCTGTACCATAAGTTCTCACCCTATACCAGTGTAAACAGTTCTTTTGCAAGATATTCCAGCAGCAGATAAGATTCCATCTCTTCCTGTACTTTTTCCTGATCCCCCGATTCCCGGGCTCTGGAAATTCTGTTCAGCATTTCATATCTCGTATTCTCATCTTCCGCGCGATCCGGAGCTTTCAGGATCCTCTGATCCGTCCTGTTCTTTCCGTCGGGAAGCTCCTCTTCCAGATAACACTCCAGCTCCTCTCCGTAAAACAGAGTAAACTCTTTTACGAAAATTCCGCCGAAATAGTTTTTCACCAGTTCTTTCGTATATTCTTCTTCTGACCCTTTCGGTCTGTAGTAAACAGATACAATACTCTCCGGATTGCACACGTATTCAACAAATACTCTTCCTTCCATCTGGTAGGGAGCCAGAAGTTCTTTGTCAAAGCACTGCCAGAATGCAAACCGCATTCCTTTAGCACTGAATTCCTCCAGCATCCGGGACGCACATTTTCGCTGTACATCTGTCATGGACGACAGCTTTGCGTAATACTGCAGAAGAGCCAGTCTGCAGACCTCCTCCTGTTCATCCAGCCGCCCTTTCCGGCTCAGACTGATATACCCCCGCTCGATATACCGGAAGACGGAATCCGCCACCGGAACTCCTTTTACAAAGTATTCGTATGCTTTCAGATTCACGTACGCCCTGCAGAGCTTCTTCCTGCCCATTTTGCTGACGTAGGATTCAAATACAGGCTCAGAGCCCTGCGTCTCACTCCTGGTAAACAGAATCATCATAAGGATCTTTTCTTCCAGAAGCATGGTATCCAGTTCAAATTTTCTGGCAGCCTGCCATACCTGCTCCATCTCCTTTACCGGACCCTCATAATAAAGTGTCAGATAGCGGAGCAGCTTATCGTCATATTTTCCGCTGTTGAAGCAGTAATAGCACAGAGACACCAGCATGCTGTTCTCTTCAAATTCCAGTTCCAGAACCATCCGGCTGCAGATACGCACCAGCTGCAGCAGCGGAATTCCCTCAGAACCGTACGCATCCAGAAGTGTGAATGCATCCGTACATTTTCCCTCTTCCGCCAGCAGTGTAATCAGTGCTGTTTTATCTACGGCAACGTATTCCTGATACGATATGTTTTCCAGGAACTCCGGCAGAGACTCATCCCGCAGATGTCCGGTATAGTATCGGAGGACATCGCGTCGAAGCTCCGTCCGGAACCGCTCAGACAGTTCCCTCGTCTCACACGCTTTTCGGAAATACGGAAGTGTCTTATCATTGACCAGCCCTGCCTTGTGGCACTGCGTTCCGATATACAGAACAATTCCCGGGAAATCCGGTGCCAGTTCTGTGCACCAGGACAACATTTTTTCACTGTCGAATACTTTGCGCACGGTGCAGAGCTCCTCCGTCAGGCTGCGTTCTCCATCCTGATTCTCTGCAAGCAGCACGCTGTCCGGATCGTAAATCTGAATGTATGCTTTCCCATCCTGCAGTACAGCTGTCTGTTCCTCCGTCATGCGCGGAGAGTGAATCACAATCCTGCGCATTTCCGGTGTATGACTTTCCACTTCGTACGTAAACAGAAGCCGTGCCAGCTTCTCCGTCATCGACCGGGTAAGTGATTCCTTCCGGAGAAAGCCGCGGTACAGAACTGCCAGATCGTCGGAAATCCGCATGTATTCCAGCTGATCTGCGGCAAATTTTTCCATTGCAGGCCGGTACGTCCTCCAGGTCTGCCCGTCATTCTCTCTGTTCTCCAGTATTCTGCGGTATATCGCCGCTCTTTTCCGGTAATCAAGTGTATTGTCGTAGGCAAAGTACATCCGGATAATCTGCGGCATCTCCTGCAGATCCACACAGTCCATGGTCTCCATATAATATTCATAAAGCCCTGTAATGCGAAGGCCGCATTCCACGCCCTTCTCATACCAGGGGAAGTAACAGGATTCCCGCTTTCCGCCCTGAATCAGCAGAATGCAGATGGCTTTTACCAGATCGGCCGACGGATACAGCCGGTAGCCGGCTGACAGTATTTCGTAAAGACGCTGATCGAAATGTCCGTAATGGACGGCCAGGTTTGCCACCTGCCGGATTACCTCCGCCGTCAGAATCTCTTCCTTTGCCGCAAACCGCAGCAGCTGCAGTTCAAAATTTCCCAGATGCCGCATAAGGAACGGATTCTTTTTCAGGATCTGATACGCTTCCACATACATGATCCTGCTCCTGCACCCATAACGGAACTGCTCTGCCACCGCTTCATATCTGGCGTTTTCATCATTCAGAAAGGACTCCTGCAGATAAAATAAAATCCACTGAAGCTTCCAGTTTGTCTTGTCTCTGCAGAACATTTTCGTAATCTCGTCTTCCACACGGTCCACGTACGATGCTTCTCTGTAGAAAAAAGTAGACATATAAAGATAAAAGCCGTACCGGTCCACCGTATCGAGACGGCTCTTCTGTGCTTCCAGCATCTCAAGAAGACTGTACGCCTTCTGCTTTTTGCCGTCTGCAAAATAGAGCTGTATCAGAAAAAGCTCTGCGAAAGGATCGTCACCGCCCGCCCTGCGGTAACTGTTGATTACGCTGACGGAACGTTCCACCCAGGTAGGCAGATCCGTCTTCTTCAGACGGAAATCCACATACAGTGATTCCAGCTTTTTCGTCATAATCCTGCAGATATGTTTCTGACGCACCTTCTTTCTGGCGCCCGCCTTCCTGACCGTCATTTCAATTTCCATTGTCTGCCGTGTGGTTTTCAGGCGAAGTCTTGCATAATTGTTTCCGGCGTGCATCAGATTTGTATCCAGTACAAAATTCAGATCGTAAGTGCTGCCCGCAAATTCGTCGGTACCGATCACCCGTTTTTCCGGCCTCAGAAACTTTGCATCGGACTCAATGGAGATTTTGTGGAATCCCCATGTATTTCTGGAAATCCGGATGGTCTCCCGCACCGGTTCCGAAAGTTCACCCCAGTCGCGGGAAGTTTCATCTGCCGAAAAACAGAGTGCATCCTTGCAGCCTGTTCCCACCAGAAACTCCTCCATGCATTCATACCCGAAGGACGGTGTTCCCAGCCCGTCGTACAGCGCCTGTACAGATTCATCCTGAGTTTCCAGAAACTCCCGGAATGCTCCGGAAATAAAATACCGGTACGCGCCCTCATAATTCTTCTCCGCCAGGCGGGCGAATCCCTGCAGGTCTGCAAAGGGAAGCTTTCCTGCATCCGCATTCTTCTTCTCCATCCGGACAGAAAAAGGCACCGTATATTCCCCGTGGTCACTGCTGACTGTAAACGTGCCCTCTTCCAGTTCACCCGCTTCAATCCCGTTGCAGTCGATCTGGTAATGAATGTCATTTTTCAGCCCCTGAAACTCCACCGGATCGCACACGGCTCTCGGATTTGAGGAGTAAAGAAATCCCTTTACTTTTTTTCCGTCTGCAGCTTCTATCCGGATCACCCCGCGCAGAACTGCTCCCGGTACGCCGGAAAGCGTAATCTCCTGCGGATCCAGAATCAGCTTCACCGGCTCATATTCATATATTCCATTTAATAATTGTTCAATTCTCTTTTTCAAATTTAATCACCCGCTGTTTGCTCTCAGGCACGAATCAGCTTCCGCCGGACTGCACCTGACCATTAACGATATACGTTGAGTATACCACTGACTGGTTCCAGGACGCAACAATTCTTCTGATATTCATAAAACCTTAATCAATAACTCTGCCGCGGACAGAAAAAACTGCCGTACAGCTTTACCCACACGACAGTTCTGTTTATTCACTTCAATATTTTTTTCAGTTCATCCATGAAAGTATTGACATCTTTGAATTCACGATACACGGATGCGAATCTGACGTAGGCAACTGCTTCCAGATCCTTCAGCTTGTCCATGACAATCTCACCGATCACCTTGCTCTCGATCTCTTTTTCTTCCCGGTTGAAAATCTCCATCTCCACCGCATCGATCATCTCACGGATTCTCTGAATCGGTACCGGCCGCTTGTAACAGGCCCGCATCACTCCGGCCTCGATTTTACTTCTGTCATACTGCTCTCTCGTCTGATCCTTCTTAATCACAATCAGCGGAATTGTCTCAACCTTCTCATACGTGGTAAAACGCTTTCCGCATTCATCGCAAAGACGCCGTCTTCGAATGGAACTGTTGTCGTCCGCCGGTCTCGAATCTACCACACGTGTATTATCCTGATTGCAAAACGGGCACTTCATCTCTTTTTCCTCCTTGGTCCGGTTCAGTCTGCGGCCCTGCAAAGCGCAGAAAAACCGGTTCGATTACCATTTCTTTACATTTGAGTATAGCGGATGGCCGAAATACTGTCAATGATCAATCCGGTGAGTCATCCGACAAACGAGCCTCCCGCCGATTTTTCCGCGCTGCGCGCTCTCAAAATCGACGAAAACATGATCGAATGCCGAAACCAAAAGATGCCTTACGGATTGTTTCGTGCTTCGCACTTCCACAATCCTGCCAAATATTCGGATATCGTGGGGTATACACCCCACTTTTATCCTCATATTTGGGCGGGTCATTAAGTCATATAACCACGATTGTGCAAGCACATCGTGGTTAATGACTTTTGACCCTGGCATCACATATAATAAACTGAGAAGATCACCGGAAAAGAGGATTCCATGCGACTGTATGATCTGAAGCAAAAAGAAATTATCAATATTAAAACGTGCCGCTCACTCGGCTGTATCAGCGATCTGGATATCGACTGCAAAACAGGATGTATCCTTGCTCTGATCGTTCCCGGTCCCGGCAGACTCTGTTGGTTTCTGGGACGCGATTTTGAATTCTTTATTCCCTGGAAATGTATTGTGCAGATCGGTGCCGATATCATCCTGGTGGATATTGACGAAGAAAACTGCAGAAAAAAATGCGGTTCTTAAACACGGAGGTAGCTTTTCATACATTTCAGTGCGCTTTTCTCCAGTCGGCTTACCTGCGCCTGAGAAATCCCTATTTCTGCCGCTACCTCCATCTGCGTTTTTCCTTCATAAAAACGCAGTTCAATTATGTGCTTTTCCCTTTCATCGAGGCGTTTCATCGCTTCTTTCAGAGAAATCACTTCCACCCAGTTTTCTTCTTTATTCTTTTTGTCGCTGATCTGGTCCATTACATACAGAGCGTCCCCACCCTCTGTATAGACCGGATCATACAGGCTGACGGGGCTCTGAATCGCATCCATGGCATAGACGATCTCTTCCTTGGAAATGCCGATTTCTTCTGCGATTTCATTGATAGTCGGCTCTTTCAGATGCTTTTTTGTATAATTCTCTTTTGCATAAATTGCTTTGTAGGCCGTGTCACGCAGCGACCGGCTGACACGGATGGAATTGTTGTCCCGCAGGTACCTGCGGATTTCGCCGATAATCATCGGCACTGCATACGTGGAAAACTTCACATTCAGATCCGTATCGAAATTGTCAATTGCTTTCATAAGACCGATACATCCGATCTGAAACAGGTCATCCACATTCTCATTGCTGCCGGAAAACCGCTTGATCACACTGAGTACCAGCCGCAGATTTCCTTTGATGTACAGCTCCCGGGCGTTCTCATCTCCCGCTTTGATCCGTTCGAACAGGAACTCCTTTTCCTCGCCGGTGAGAACCGGAAGCTTTGAAGTATTGACTCCGCATATTTCCACCTTGTTTAATGCCATGTGAATCATCCTCCTAAACGTATCGTCTGGTAAAATGATTCACGTTTTCATCAAACCCTATTCGCAGAAAGCGGAAATTTTAAAAACTTTTACTCCTTGACACAGGAAGCTGCGGCTGCGTATCCTCTGAACTTATTCGATTCCGCGCAGATACAGTCTTGCCTGCAGATGGTGCGGATCGAGTTCCAGCGTCTCTGTAAGGTACTCTCTCGCTTTGTCGTTCTTTCCAAGGCCGAGATTGCCCAGACCCATCAGATAACAGCAGTGTGCTCTGTTTTTCTTCGTAAAGTTTTCATCGAAGATCAGAAGATCCGGATAAGATACTGCAAAGTAATCCATCTTCACTTCATCATAAATGTGAGCTTCACCGTAGCTGATCAGTTTGTAGAATCTGGAATTGGATGCCACCGGCTGATTCAGCTGAGCAAGTGCCAGACCCTGGAACATGATCATATCTGCCGGCTGATCGTTATAGAACATCATGCCTGCCGGCTCATCCGTTCCCGTGCTGGCTGCGGCAAACAGCTCTTCTGCCCGTGCACTGTTTCCGAGTGATTTTTCCACAACGCCCAGATAATAATTAATATGATTATCCTTCGTGCCCTCCAGTTTTCCTTCCCCGAGGTTCTCCGGATAAACGAGCGCCTGCTCCAGAAGCTTCTTCGCCTCTTCCGGATTTCCGGCAGCGATCTCTTTCTTTGCCATCTGTACAAGTGCTGTCGTATACTGGGTTGTTGCCTTTCCTTCACCGCCCTCCCATGGGTGGAACTTTCTTCCCATCAGAAGCTCATATGCTTTCTCATGGTTGCCCACGTAATTCTGCAGCGTAATATACTCAATAAATACATCATCACGTTTTACAAAGGTATCCGGATACTTTTCGTAGAATTCCAGTCGTTCTTCCACGGAGTATTCCAGCTTTTTGTAAAGCTGATCCAGTTCCAGGAATACGCGGCAGTCGGTGGTATCAAGGGCAAATGCTCTCTCCAGCACCTCTTTTGCTTTCTGCGGCTCCTGGCATTTGTTATAATAAACGAGTGCAAGGTTGCGCAGAACAGTCGGATACGCAGGATCCAGCTTTGCTGAAGTTTCCCAGTTTTCTTTTGCCTTGTCATACTGACGTTTGTCATACCAGAGATTTCCAACGTAATAGTAGGATTTCGGGAGCTCCGGTGCAAGCTCTGCTGCCAGCTCCAGCACAGCAGCGTCCTCCAGTCTGTTGGGGAAACAGCAGTACGGATCTGCCGCGTCCGCCATCTTAATCATCTCTTTTGCGTCTTCTGTGCATCCCATTCTGTACAGACATGCACCGCGGTAATAGTACAGCATCGGCCACTGAACATCACAGATATTCAGCATTCCCAGTGCTTCCTCATAGAATCCGCCCTCCATATAGTCAATGGCAGCCTGAATGAAATTCTGATGAAAATTACGCATCCGGTCTTTCAGTGCCTGTTTCATTGCCTCCTGATCCGCCTGATCTGCCAGAAGGATTTCTTCATAACAGGATACGTAATCGAAGCAGTCTACTTTTTTATTTTCAGCAATCCATGCTTTTGCTTCCTCAGTTCTTCCCAGTTTGCGCAGAATCGCTGCCTTCAAGCCCCTTGCCTTAATATTGTGGCTGTTTTTCACAAGTCCCTTTTCCACAAGCTCCAGGGCCATCTCATATGCACCTTTTCCTGCTGCAATGGCTGCCAGGAAATAGAAGGACATTTCCTGCTGTTCATTGGACCAGGTCGCCTTGAAGAATGCGTCATACGCTTCCTCATATCTTCTCTGGCAGAACAGAGAAAGGCCGAGATCGTAGTACGCTTCACTGTTATACGGATTCGGATTCTTCCATGTCATTCTCTCCAGTGCCTTGCGGAAATACTTTTCACTCTCTGTCAGGAGACCGCGGCGAAGCAGAAGCATTCCGTATGCCGTGTTCAGGCGGATATCACCTTCATCCCGTTTCAGTCCTTCCAGATAATAATCATCCGGCAGATACGTTGCATGGCGGTACTGTTCGATATGAAGACCGGTCAAGTAAAGCTCTTCACACGTCATGATCTCTTCCGGAGCCTTTGCTGCCTGGGCCGGCTGCGGGAGCTTCGGAATTTTTTCCTCAAGAGGTGTAAAGGATACCAGTTCTTTTCCCTCTGCATTCCGTACACGGACAGTGACATCTGTCTTTTTCTCCACTGCAAGCGTAACTTCTGTTTTATAAACATTTACCGGAGAAATATCTGTGATTTCTTCAAATACAGTCTCACCCTTCTGCTCCAGAATTACTTTTGCATTCTTTTCTTCACCTGTTGTATAAACACACAGGGATACCGTTCCGTCTCCGATTTCCATATTTACCATGGCATCGATGGTGGCGTTCTTCACGTAGCCCACCTGCTTGTACGGCATGAAGTACTGTTTGAACGTTTTCTCCTCGAAAGGCTTCAGCCATGTAAAGTCAGGCTGATTGTCGGTATACACACCGGTCATCAGTTCAATGTACGGACCGTCCTCATCGGTCAGGTTGCGGTCCCATGCCTTTCCGAAATCTCCGCAGCCCCAGGTCCACTGTTTCTTACCGGGAGAAATGTGATGATCTGCCACATGAAGAATACCTGCTTCTTTTCCGTAGTCGTAACCGCCCACAAAATCGAAATCAGACATTTCAGCCATATAAGAAGTCGGAACAGGAATATTTTTATAACGTGAAATATCAACACCGGCACTGTAATCATGTTTGTAATAAACACCGGTTGCAATTGGGAACTTGGAAACATCACGTTTTCCATGATCCATTACCGCATGAACATCCGGCGGGAATACGGACTGTGTATAGTCATTGACCGGAACAGCCGGATTTGCCCACCACAGAAACGTCTGTGCCATGGGTGTGCGGTTGTAAAGCTGTCCGCGGATCTCAATGTATGCTTTATCCGGATAAAGTGTAAAGGATGCGATTCCCTTCGTTCCGTACATCTGATCCACATCATTGATCATAACTGTCTTGCTTCCGTCCTCATGCTCCGACACTGCATAATCCACCGGAAGATAAGTGGTGGGACGGTGATGCTGCGGCCAGTTAAATTCAATACCACCGGAAATCCAGGGACCTGTCAGGCCCACGAGAGCCGGTTTGATTACATGATTGTAATATACAAAATCGTAACCGTTCGTCTTATCGTACGCTCTCTGGATTCTTCCTCCCAGCTGCGGCAGAACCATTACTTTGATATACTGGTTCTCCAGCCATACTGCTTTCCAGGCCTTGTCTTTTTTCGTGTCTTCGATTTTTTCAATAACCGGATACGGATAAACCCTTCCGGAACTGCCCTGGTACACGCGTTTTTCTGAAAAAATCGGATTTTTCTCGGCCTCACCGATCTCATAAGTCGGTATGATTACCTCTTCCTCCCAGATTCTTACGTCTTCCATAGTACCCTCCTGTAAATATATTTTTTTTGCTTTCACTTTTTTCGCTGTTACACGTATTATAACGCATTTTTTCTATATATTCATTATTCTAACTTGCTTACAAATTTAAATAAATTGCTGTTCTCATATTGCCATTTCAAGGAAAAAACATTACAATAAAAAATAAACACAGCCACTTTTTTTCAGTTCAGACATTCATTGCCGGAAGGAGATTTTTATGCGTTCCAAAGAACCAAATGTATCACCCTCATCCGATTATTATCTGTATCAGCCCAGTACCGTGGCTTCCAGAATCTATCTGTATCCAATCGTTACCGGCTACTTTTATTACGAAGCCGGTTATCACCAGCGGCGCAGCAGTTATGACAGCTTTCTGCTGATGCACGTGATCCGTGGAACGTGCCACGTCAGGCTCAACGGTCAGACACGATTCGTTATGCAGGATCAGTTTCTGCTGCTGGACTGTTACGAGCCTCACGAATACTGGTACACCTCTGATTCCGAAGTATCCTGGCTCCACTTTGACGGCCCGCTGGCACGGGACTATTATGAACTGATTACATCGAGCCACGGAAATATTCTCTCCACAGCCAATGCATATTCCATCGAACATGGGATGGCAAAAATACTGCGTATGTTCCGGAATTCGGAACCGATTCGCGAGTCAGCCGTTTCTGCCTCCATCACGAAGATGCTCACGGAGCTGCTGAACACCCGCTCCGATGCAGGCGGCAGCTTTTCCCACGCACAGATTGTGGAAAACTCCGTTGCGTATATCAATGAGCATTTCCGGGAACCGCTTTCTCTCGATGTCCTCGCCCGGAATTCCAACATGAGCCAGTTTCATTTCACCCGCGTCTTTACGGCTGAAACAGGCTACACACCGCATCAGTATCTGATTGCCACACGGATCAACTACGCAAAATTTCTTTTAAAGACAAGCGATATTCCCGTCAAGGAAATCGCCTTTAATTCCGGTTTCAACAGCGAAAGCGGTTTCTGTTCCAGCTTCCGCAAGCGGGAAAAAATGACACCGGGAGAATATCGCAGCTTTGAAAAAGGGACTGTCATCTGACAGTCCCTTTTCTTTACTTTCCTATGGTTGTCAGATGCTTATTCAGCTGCTGCACCCATAACGTCTTTGTATGTATCCGGAGTAACTACTACTGCGTCTACTGCTGTTTCCATCTCAACTTCTTCGCCTGCGATCAGTTTCAGAAGAACGTCTACAGAACCTGCACCTACAGAATCAGATGAGAAGTATGCAGAAGCTTTCATACATGTTCCGTCAGCACCCTTGTCGTTCCACTCGTCTTTTGCCATGTAAGCGCCAAGACCAACTACACATGCATCTGCATCAAGACCAGCTGTCTCAAGTGCACGGCAGGCACCGATTGTACCTTCTTCGTTTGCTCCTGTTACCAGCCATGTTGTGATCTGCGGATTTGCTGTGAATACAGCAGCTGCTGCTGTATTACCTTTATCTGTTGTTCCGTCATAGTCAGCGTAGAAGATGTTATCCTCGCTGAAGTCCGGGCAAAGCTCTGTGAATTTGTCGTACTCACCTTCTGCACGCGGTACGCAGCTGGAAACGGTATCCATTGTCATGATCAGAAGACCAACTTCTTCTTTGCCAACGAGTTCATTGTCAATCGCGTAGTTTGCAAGCCACTCACCGTTTGCCTGGCCGATTACGTAAGCGTTGATACCTACCCACGGAGCCAGCTTCTCGCCTGCATCATCCTGCAGAGCATCATCTGCTGCAACGATCGGGATACCAGCTTCTGCTGCCTTGTCAACTGCTGCCTGAGACAGTGTCTGATCCGGGATACATGTAACAATACCGGATGCATGGTTTGCAACTGCGTTGTCAATTGCTTTCAGGTACTCTTCCGGGCTCATCTTAGCGTCAACATAGATGAATTCTCCGCCGGCTTCCTCAACTGCCTTCTGAGCTGCTGCACCCTCATCGATGAACCATGTCTGGTCACCTGCTTTGTAAATACCGTAAACCAGAAGCTTGTCTTCCTCTGCACTTGCTGTCATGCAGCCTGCTACCAGACCTGCAACCGTTGCTGCGGAAAGGATAACGCTCATCATTTTCTTGTTCATAATTTCATTCCTCCTTGAAATTGTTTTTTATCCAAACACACTCACGTGTGAATGATTCTGAGTCTTTATTTAATGTTCTTCATGCTGGCTTCCAGAAGCTCTTTCTCACGTCTCTGCTTACGGATAAAGTCTGAAGTCAGAGCGAACAGAAGCAGAGCACCACGTGCCACATACTGCCAGAAGGTGGATACGTTAACCATGATCAGACCTGTGTTGAATGCCTGAATCAGGATAACTCCGAGAATCGTACCAGACATGCTTCCCACACCGCCTGCAAAGGATACACCGCCGAGAATAACTGCAGTGATGGCATCGAACTCAAGGTTAACGTTTGCTGCCGGCTGTCCGGAGTTCATACGGGATGAGAAAACGATACCGCCCAGAGCTGTCAGCACACCGATGATAATGAAGCAGCAGGTAATAATCTTCTGCGGATTCAGACCTGCAAGTCTTGCAGCTTCCTTGCTGCCGCCGATTGCGTAAACGCTGCGTCCGAATTTTGTCTTTGCAAGAATAAATCCGAATACTACGAAAGCGATAATCATCAGCCATACAGAAACAGGAATCGTCAGGAATCTTGCTTTTCCGATTGCCAGATACGCCTTATTGCTGATGGAAATCGGTTTACCGTCACAGATAATGTAGGCAAAACCGCGGACGATATTCTGTGTAACCAGAGTTGCGATAAACGCTTCCAGTTTGATCTTGTTTACCATAAAGGCATTGAACAGACCGGCTGCCACTCCTGCTGCCAGTACGATCAGAATCGCAAGTATCAGCGGAACATTTTTGGAAAGCAGCAGTGCTGCCAGTGTACCGCAGAAAGCTGCCAGTGAACCGGGAGACAGGTCATTCTGTCCTGCAATAATCAGATACGTATGACCCACTGCCACCAGACCTACCAGAGAAGCTGCCACCAGCAAATTGATCATATTGGTCCATGTCAGGAAGTTTTTATTCAGAGCTGTAAACAGAGCAAATACCACAACAATTGCACCAATCAGGATCAGTTTGTCACCGCCGATGGCGCTCAGTATACCTTTTTTTTCTTTTTTGTTTTCCATCTTTTATTCCCCCATCATTCCCAGACTCAGCAGCCTGTCTTCCGTAGCCTCTTCTCTCGATACCTCTCCGGCAATGCGAAGCGATCTCATTACGATAATTCTGTCTGAAAGGCCGATTACCTCCGGCATCTCGGAAGAAATCAGGATAACGCCAAGACCCTGTTTCGCAAATTCACAGATCATATTGTAGAACTCGGATTTTGCACCGACGTCAATACCCTTCGTCGGCTCATCCAGAATCAGGACCTTCGGATTCGTCGCAATACCGCGGGCAACAATACATTTCTGCTGGTTTCCTCCGGAGAGCTCCACAATCTTCTTGTCAGGAGACGGTGTCTTCACACGGAAATCCGCAATTCCCTTCGCTGCAGCCTGTTCTTCTTTTCTGGAATCGATCACGCCCAGCCTGTTGGAATTCTGATCCATCAGCGCAATATTAATATTGCCTGCAACGCTTAAGTTGCTCAGAATACCCTGCAGTTTCCGGTCTTCAGGAACGAGAACAATACCATTGTCCATAGCCTCTTTCGGGGAACGGTTTACGATCTTCTTTCCTTCAAGGAGCACTTCGCCGGTCTTCATCTTATCCGCACCGATAATGGCACGCATCAGTTCCGTTCTGCCTGCACCGACCAGGCCGGAGAAACCAAGTACCTCTCCTCTATGTAATACGAACGAATTCTCCTTAACGTAATCGGAAGATACATTTTTTACTTCCAGAAGAACATCGCCGATCTTGTCATTGCGATCCAGATTTTTGAAAATATCACCCAGATCACGACCGACCATCATCTTGATCAGCTGCTGTTCCGGGACTTCCTTCGTCACTACTGTATCCACATAACGTCCGTCCTTGAAAATTGCCACCTTATCAGCAATCTGCTGGATCTCTTTCATACGGTGGGACACGTAAATGATGATCTTTCCCTGTGCCTTCAGTTTTTCGATAATGGCAAACAGACTGTCGATTTCCGCATCACTCAGGCTGGCCGTCGGCTCGTCGAAGCAGATTACCTTCAGATTATCACGGCTGTACGCCTTCATGATCTCCACCATCTGCTGATAAGCGATACTCAGATCCTTTACCTTCGTGGACGGAGCGATCGGAAGTCCGAAATCATCGATAATTTTCTGTGCCATTTTATTTGCCTTGCCCACATCGATCACACCGAATTTATTTGACGGCATGCGGCCAAGATAAATATTTTCGGCAACGCTTAACTCCAGCAGGATCTGTCTTTCCTGATAGATAACGCTGATGCCTTCCTGAATCGCCTCGTGAGGCGAATTAAAATGTTTCTGCTGGCCATCCAGAAGATATTCGCCTTTGGTTGGCTGATAATCTCCGTTCAACACCTTCAGAAGCGTGGACTTTCCTGCGCCGTTCTCACCGAGAAACGCAAGCACCTCTCCTCCGTAGGCTTTAAAACATATGTCATCCAATGCTTTTACACCAGGGAAATACTTTGAGATGTTTTTAAACTCAAGTACACTGCTCATATACCTTCCCTCCTTGCTTCATTTACAGCCATTATATACGCAGCACACGCATATTTCAATACGGTAAATTGCTTTATAATATAAAAAAATTGCTCTTTTTGTTCAATTTGATTATTTTTACGTCATTTTCCTTACGTTTTCGGTAATTATAACGAAATATGCCTGATGTTTTTTTCACGCACTTCTGCTATTTTGTTCTATTTTCCCCTGTCACTGTTTTTCTGATTATGCACAACCTTTTTTCCTTCCCGAAACCGCTCATGTTTTTCTTGCACAAGTCTCTGTTTTGCGGTACATTTATGCAGGCAGAACTTTTTACAGTACAGTTCAGAAAGGAAATCTCATATGAATATCAAAAAAACCATAAATAAGTCGAATACAGCCTGTCCTTTTGGCAATTTTTTCACTTTGTCCCTGGAATGCGCGGATGGCTTCTCCGTTTCTGTATGTTCCGCAGGTGCATCCATCCTGCAGATCCTCTGCCCGTTTCCGGACGGATCCTTGCAAAATATTGCGTTATCCTTTTCCGATCCTGACGAATACTTCGGGAATCCGCTTTACGCAGGCGCCACACTGGCCCCCTGTGCCGGACGCATCTCCCGCGGACAGCTGCCGGTTCACGGACACGTTTATGAACTGACCAGAAACGAGAACGGGATTCATACGCTTCACGGCGGTGCTTCCAACGGCTCTTTCATGAACTGGGCGCTTCTTCTGGAAGAATGCAGCGATTCGCAGGCCCGGATCGTCTTCGGCTGTACACTTCCGGACGGTCTCGATGGTTTTCCCGGAAACAGAACGCTTAAAGCATCTTATACTCTGACAGAAGATCACCGGCTGACCGTAGAATACGAAGGATTATCAGACCGTGATACCTGGTTCAATATTTCCAACCACTCCTATTTCAATCTGACGGGAAATTTCCAACGGTCCGCATATGACCACGAGCTTCTGATCCCTGCAGACCGTTACATCTGTAATGGTCCTGACTTCATACCAACTGGGACGGCTTCGGCAGAAAACTCTCCCTTTGATTTCAGGCAGAAAAAATCTCTGGCCGATCAATCCGCGACATATCAGGAGGATGCGCAGCTTGCCGGAAACCAGGGATACAATCACGGGTTCATTTTCCCGGACGGCGCAGACGATTCACAGCCGAAGCTGGTCTGTACCGCACCCGGAAGTCCTGTGACACTCACTGTCTTCTCAGATGCGCCGTGTATGGTGCTCTACTCCGGAGGATATATACCGGACGGCCTGCAGCTTTCCGGCGGGCAGAAGTCCTGCCCCTCCTGCGCACTTGCCTTTGAGTTTCAGGATTATCCCGATGCACCGGGCGGACATGGCTTCCCCTATACGGTGTCATCGGCCGGCGAAACGTGGAAAAGAAAAATCTCTTATCAGTTTTCTTATTAAACGCACAGATTCACACGGAAGAAAAGAAGAGCGGACTGCGCTGAATACCGGATACAGAATGATCCGGAGACAATTCGGCAGCAGTCCCGCGCTCCATGAATGCTCACGTGTTTGCTTTTAATACTCGCGTGTTTTTTTCATCTCTTCCAGATCCATTGTGGTATCAAAATACGCCTCTTCCATATACTGGATTTTTTCAACCGGTTTTCCCTCACTCAGATCCTGAATAATTTCCTTCAGCTTCGGTCCCTGCAGCGGATTGCACTCAAAATCGGCATTAATCTCCCCTGCGATCATGGAGTCAAAGGCCGCACTGACTGCATCGAAGGAAATCAGAATAATATCTCCCTCCGGTCCGCACGTTCTTCCCGCCGCCTTTATGGCATCGATGGCACCAAATGTCATGTTATCATTTTCACTGATTACCACGTCTATGTCATCATACGTCTGCAGGAAGTATTCCATGACTTCGTTTCCCTTGGCCTGTGTAAAATCAGCCTCGCGCATATCGAGCATTTTCCAGTTGTCATGCTGACGCAGCACTTCATCGAACCCCGTCGTTCTTCCGATCTGCGCCGAAGAGCCAAGCGTTCCCTGGAGTGTCACAATATTGATCTCTTCCTCCTCACGTCCCTGCTCCTTTAAATACTCCTCCAGCCATTTTCCGGCATTGAT
>JAXEBU010000057.1:0-3454 GCA_034093895.1 Candidatus Choladocola sp.
ACATCCGGCACCCTGGTATCATCATATATTATTATATTATTCTGAATAAAAAATGTCATCGCAATACACGTACTGTTTGCGATGACATTCAGTAGTTATTTAACGCAGCATAAATATTGGAATTCCTTTCCTGACCATCTCCCAGTCTTTCGCAAAAATATTAACTGCATCATTTACATCTGCTGACTGTAAAGATTTCTGCAAGAGTACCGGATCAACTGTAGCCGCGTGAGCGCCTGCAAGAAAAGCATCATTCACCTGTTCGATGCAATGAAAACTTGCTGCCAGTATTTTCGTTTTTAATCCGTTCTCATCGATCATCTTTTTAAAAGCGTTTATCGTTTTCCGAAAATCGATATCCAGAGACGCCATTCTGTTGCAATATGGAGCAATAAAATCTGCTCCTGCTGCAATGGCCAAAAACCCCTGTGTGCGATGGTAAATACCGGTAGCTGTAACATTCACATTCTGTTTTTTCAGCAATTGAATTGTTTTCAGTCCTTCTTCTGTTACCGGAATTTTTATGTACACATTTGCGTCAACCCGTTCCAAAATGGCATCTGCTTCTTTTTGCATCCCCAAGGAATCACTGCACGTCACCTGAACATGTAACGTTTTATCCATTCCAATTATACTTCTTATCTCATTCAGATGCCGAAAAAACGGTACATTTCCTTCTTTTTTTAATATACTGGGATTTGACGTTACTCCTGTGACAGGATATATTTCAGAAAGTTTTTGTATTATTTCAATATTCCCTGTATCCAGCAAATACTCCACAGTATCCTCCTTCCATATCAGAAACCGGCAAATCATCGCTGAACAATTTGCCGGTTCGAATACAATCCCATATTACTTACTCTTTTTACTCTTTGTATCTGCCAATACAGACACTACAATAATAATACCCTTCAGAACCTGCTGCCAGTAAGTATTAATGCCGACAAGTGTCATTCCATTTGTCAGAACTGTAAGAAGAAGCACTCCCACAATTGTGCCAAATACTTTTCCGCGTCCTCCTGACATGCTCGTTCCGCCTACAACCGCTGCTGTAATACAGTCCATCTCAAAATTCTGTC
Source organism: Candidatus Choladocola sp. (assembly GCA_034093895.1). Lineage (GTDB taxonomy): Bacteria > Bacillota > Clostridia > Lachnospirales > Lachnospiraceae > Choladousia. The sequence goes on from JAXEBU010000057.1 coordinate 1,080, forward strand.
CTGCCGAGGGCTGACCGGATCCAAGACGAGCCGTAATAATCAATCCGGCAATTGCCGTCAGTGTTCCCATGATCATATAAACAATTATTTTTACTTTTTCAACCGCAATTCCGGAATAACGGCTGGCATCGCTGTTACCGCCGACAGCATAAATGTAGCGGCCAAATTTCAGTTTACTCGTCAGAATATATCCAAATATAATTACAACAACCATTATAATAACAGGAATAGGAACAATACCGATATAGCCAGTACCGATTTTGGTAAACGCTTCATTTGACCACACTACAGAATTTCCTCCGGTAATAATGTATGCCAGTCCACGGAGAACAGTCATACTGGCCAGCGTAGCAATAAATCCAGGCAATTTTCCATACGCACAAAGTGCACCGTTTACAAATCCCACACCGAAACCAACTGCAAGCGCTGCCAGCACTGCCAGAATGACATTTCCGGTGTTTTTGCAAACCATCGCTCCGGCCAGGCCGGAAGCACATACAACGGAACCAGCTGACAGATCAATTTCTCCGATTACGATTACCATTGTCATTCCGACTGCGGCAATCGCCGTATAGGATGCCTGTCTTAAAATATTGGTTATATTATTCACAGACATAAACTGCGGATTCATTATTGTCCATACTACACACAAAAGCAGTACTACTCCAACCAGAAGTAATTCCCTGAGGGAACTCACATTTATTTTCTTTCTATCTGTATTCATCTTTTACCTCCAAATGCAGCTTGCATAATTCTGTTCTTCGTAATTTCCTCACCAGAAACTTCACCGCTGATCTCACCCTCATGCATGACGACAATCCGGTCACTGACTTTCATCACCTCTGCCATCTCAGAAGAAATCATAATGATACTCTTTCCCTGATTCGTCAGTTTACGCATCAATGCATATATTTCATTTTTTGCACCCACATCAATGCCACGGGTAGGCTCATCCATAATCAGAATATTAGGTGTCATTGCAAGCCATTTTGCTATAACAACTTTCTGTTGATTTCCGCCACTCAGTTCCCGGACTTCCTGTTCATCATTTCTCAGCACAATACCAAGATCCTCAATATATGTACCTGTAATCTGTTTTAATTCAGACTTTTTCAGAAATGCACTTTTTAACTGCTGCAGTTTGGAAATCAGCATGTTATCACGAATACTCATTCCAAGAATTAATCCCAGATTCTTTCTGTCTTCAGGCACAAGTCCTATTCCGTTACGAATTGCATCCTGTGGGCAGGAAATCCTGACTTTATTACCTTCAATATAAATTTCCCCTTCCCCAATCGGGTCAACTCCAAAAATGATTCGTGCCAGCTCTGTTCTTCCGGCTCCTACCAATCCAAAAAATCCAAGTATTTCTCTTTCATACAGTTTAAATTCCACCGGTTTGCTGTTCGGAAAAACTTTTACATTTTTCACTTCCAGAATCGGCTTTGCTGTTTTCATATCTTTACAATTATGTGTATTCTCATCCTCAATTTCATGACCGATCATCATTTTGATCAGATCAGCTTCTGTCACATCCGAAGAATTAACAGTGTCAATATAGGTACCATTTCGAAATACTGTTATTCGGTCTGACAGTTCAAACACTTCTTCCATACGGTGTGAAATATATACAATACAAACTCCCTGATTTTTCAGGTCATTAATAATCTTAAAAAGCACCTGAGATTCCTTTTCTGAAAGACTGGCTGTCGGTTCGTCAAATACTACCACTCTTGCCTGAAAGGATAAAGCCTTTGCTATTTCGACACATTGCTTCTGTCCACAGCTTAATTCTGAAACCATGGTTTCAGGATCTACATTCAGACTGACCTTTTCCAGTTCATGTACTGCTTTCCTGTTTAATTCACTGCGGTCCAGAAAGCCGCCGCTTTTCGACGGTTCTCTGCCAATAAAAATATTTTCTGCAATATTCATGTTTTCCAAGAGGTTCAGTTCCTGGAATACCATACTTAAACCGTTCTTCTGTGCCATCAGGGGAGATTTCATTTCGACTTCGGTCATTTCCTTTTTATTTTCATCATATAAAAACATGCGACCTTCATCTTTTGTATATACACCGGTCATAATCTTCATCAAAGTAGATTTTCCCGCGCCGTTTTCTCCCATAAGGGCATGTACTTCTCCCTTTCTCAATTCAATTTTTACATTGTCAAGAGCCTTGATTCCGCCAAAAGATTTGGAGATTCCATCCATTTTTACAATTACTTCCGACACTTTATCACTCCTTTTTTTGACAAAAGATGCCTGTAGACTGCCAAACAATCTACAGGCACCCTTCATTTAAGTCATTACTTTATTCTGAAAGGATTATTCTACTTCTACTCCATACCCTTCTTCTCTGTCGATAAATTCCT
>JAXEBU010000058.1:0-5352 GCA_034093895.1 Candidatus Choladocola sp.
TCATATATGTATCCTTTTCAATATTATAGTAACGCTCTTATTTTATTACTCTTCTGTACCTGCTGTCAAGTAAGGGCTTTTTCCATTTTTTCAGAAAACACAATATTTATGCATGAAACTCCGCGCACGCATCCAGATATAGTATTTCCACAATTTCTTAAAAATGGATTAAGTCTTTATGATGAACAGAAAAAATGGTATGACCAGCATGTACTGAGTCTCATTTTACAATATTATTACATTTAATGCAACAAAAGTTTCGATTTTATTACATTTTCAGATTGACACACGCCTTCTGTGACACGAAAACAGTGCTGCCGCACAGTGACCCTTTCCTATGATCACTGTACTGCAGCACCACACTTTCTTCCTGTCCGCTCGCCCATTTTCACTTTTGTTTCCACTCCGTCTGCTGTATGATTCAGAAATACAGAATCAGGTATCACCTTTCCAGCCTGCGTCATCACAATTATTGTAGAACCTCCAAATGCAAAATTGCCTTTTTCCTGGCCGCGATATACACAACGTGATTTCGGATGACGGTTTTCAATTTTGCCGACCAGCATGGCCCCGACTTCCATCATCAGTACCGTTCCGAAGTTTTCTGTCTTTAGCAGACAGTACTCCCTGGTGTTTTCCTTGTATATGGGATACTGATCATTCGCCACCGGGTTTACGGTATGGAAAATTCCCGGAATGGTTACGTTTTCGGACTTTTTCGCGTTATCGGGATAAATATAGCGATGATAATCGTCCACGCAGAGACGATACAGCCACAAAGTTCCGCCCAGGAAATGTCCGGCAAGTTTTTTATTCTGCAGAAGACTCTCCGCCGTATACTGCGTGTGCTTTATGAGAAATCTTCCATCTTCCGTGATGGGATAGACTGTCAGTCTGGCATCACAGGGACTGATCCAGGTCTCCGTATCCGCATCGACCGGACGAAATTCAGGCAGTATTTCACGTGTAAAGAAATCATTATAGGATGAAAAACGCTGCTTTCTGTACTGTGCCAGGTCTATCTGGTGGGATTTGACAAAAGGTGCTACTGCAATTGCCGAAAGCCTGGTATTCAGCAGCCATCCGCCGATTCTGGAAAACTGCGGGCTGACAAGAGGCCGCAGCAGCATTCTTCCTGCCACATTTCCATACAGAAGAGTGAGCAGTCTGTCCTGAAATGTCTGCCCGTTTTTCGATGTCATGTGAACAGTTTTCCCACAAGACTTCTCCAGTTCCATGAAAAATACCCCCTCCACTGATAGTATACGAGTATGTACAGAACTGCCACTGCCACGATTGCGATAATCACGATCAGTTCCTTATTGGTCGGTTTTCTGAAACGGAAATTCCAGATAAACAGAATTCCGGTAAGCAGCATGGCTATGTTCAGAACGAGAACAAAATACTGCTGAAAAAACGCTGAGCTCAGATAAACAAGGGGAAGTATCACCGCAATGGATGTAATGGGAAGCCCCTGATAGTACTTGCGTTTTTCTGACGTTTCCTGCTGCCGCTTTTCTTCCATAACATTGAAATATGCAAGGCGGATCAGACCGGCCAGACAGTAAAACAGCAGAATTGCCATACTTGGAATGCTCCTCATTCCTGTGTGATAGCAGATCACAATAGGATAGGCTCCGAAGCAGACTACATCACAGAGAGAATCTATCTGTATTCCGAATTTCTTTTCCTCCTCCGTCCTGTCTTTCTTCGTTCTGGCCACTTTTCCGTCGAAGGTATCGAACAGACCTGACATTGCCAGACAGAAAATAGCCCAGTTCATATGGCCGGTGAATGTACAGAACATACCGATACATGACGAAATAAGGCTGCAATACGTCAGTATCACAGTGTAATTGTAAAAACCTAACATTTTCTCTCTTCTCCCTCTTTTTGTTCTTTTTGCGCAATCGTACAAATCCTTAAAAAAGGATTGTCACGCCTTTTCTCTGTGTTCACGCAGCTGGAACACCACAACTGCAGCAAGCGTGAACAGTGCTGAAATCAGCAGTTCGCTGTAATATCCGAGCCCGCGGCTCAGAACCATTCCCGGCAACAGAAGGCTTCCAAAAACCGGGGCAAATATGATCAGGAACAGACTCTCGCTGATTCCCATTCCGCCAGGCAGCGGAAGCATATCAACAGAAACGGAAATTACAGACTGAAGCACTGTAATTGTCAGCCAGCCATATCCATTCAGATGGAATGCTCTGTATACGAAATATGTGGCAGAAAACAGAGCCACCCGCTGAAAAAAGGTGATCAGAAACACGTTGATCATCATACCGCTGTGGCTTTTCACAAAAGCCGCTGTCTCATTATACATATCCATGGAAGCTTCCAGTCTGGAAAGCCTGCCTTCCCGATGCTTCAGCAGGTGAAGCTTTTCCAGTACATGAAGTCCCTTCATCATAATCTGCTTTGCCAGAGACGGATGAAACACAAGGATCAGCATAAAGGTGACACAGAAAATATTCAGGCCAAGCCCCAGATAGAATATGACCAGGATTTCCTGAAGGTATTTTTCCAGAAATCCTCTGGCAAACAGCATTATGGCAAGTCCAATTACTACCAGAACCAGTTTATACGTTATTGTTACTATCATCAGTATGACAGTTGATACGGGAATCGGGATCTTCTCTTTCTTCATAAAGTATATCTGCATCGGCTGTCCGCCACTGGCAGAAGGTGTAACACAGCTGAAGAAGAATCCTACGGAAGAAAAGAGAAAACAGATCCTTTTTTTCAGCCTGACTCCGCAGGAACGCATCATATACCATATAATAATCGATTCTCCCCAGATAAACAGAAACACACATACGACCCCGGGAATCAGCCACAATAACTGACATTGTGAAATTGCCTCTTCTATTTCCTGCAGATCTTCACCGTGGAATACCCCGTATATCGTCAGCAGAAATACAATAATAAACAGAAGTGCATTTCCAATAATCTTTTTTTTATTTTTCAACCTCTCCCTCTCTTTCCGCAGTCTGGCAGAAGCCTGTAACTCTGTTTATTTTATCTGCAATATTTCCATAGTGGAAGGCCAGCTTCGTGCAGGCTGATATCCGGTAACAGAGTTCTGCCAGAAGAACACCCCCTGCAACGTCAATAATCACATGCTGTTTCGTTGTCAATGTGGAAATAAAAACTGCAATTGCCATCAGGCAGGAAAAAAGACGATAACACACAGGCACTTCCTTTCTCCCACGTATTCCGATATAACACATCCAGCTGGTCAGACAGTGTATTGACGGAAAAAGATTATCGGGAGAATCAATCCAGTACAGGAATTTCATAAGCAAACCCCAGATACTGTTTTCCGTTATTTCCGGTCTTGTATTGGTTGTTGGAAATACGAGGAAAAAAAACAGACAGATCAGTTTCGCCAGAAAGTCGGCGCTCAGAAACCGGTATGTTCTCTCCCGTCCCTGTCTGACGCAGAGAATATAATTGACTATCCAGAAAATATAACACCCAAAGTAGATCAGAACCGTCCACGGAATGAAAGGTATACTCTGATCAATTGCAGTCTCCAGATTATGATGAACCCAGTTTCCTGCAATCAGCTTTGCACCGACATATACCACTGTATTAAGCAGGAATTCAAAAATCAGCGGAAGCAGTGCATACAGCGGAATGATACGGTTAATCCATACTTTTATTTTCATCTTATTATCTTTCCACGGTAATAATACAAAATGATAAGGACGAGAACCTGAATCGTCCTTATCATTCCCTACTAGAATAATATAATCCGGTCCAAAAGTCAATGCAAGGTTACCTTCAGCCCAAGGATTCCCAAGAGACACTCACATAACTCTGCTTCATTTTTCACACAGTAATCCGGCTGAATCTTTTCTGATGATATTTCCTGATTTCTTTTGTTCAGCCAGACAACATGCCATCCGGCTTTTTTAGCCCCAATCACATCATTGGCATAAGAATCACCAACAAACCAGAGATCCTCCGGAGACATATCCAGCTTCTGCTGTGCAAAACGGAAGATACCCTCATCCGGTTTTGCACATCCACAGTCATCAGAAACTACGGTATACTCCTCCGGTATCCAACGGGACAGTCCGAGCATACGCACTTTATTCCACTGATGTCCTGACGATCCGTTGGTAATCACTCCCATAGGGACGTGATGCTCATGACACAACTCCAGCAGATCTGCCATCATCTCAGAAATTGTAATACGTTTCTGATTCTCTGCATACAGTCTCTGAAACTCCAGTGATTCCTCCGATGATATTTCGTATCCCAGGTCTTCAAATGCTTTCTGTATCCTGTATATGTACATCTCATTCATGGTGATTTTACCGGATCTGGCAGGTTCAAAGACCTCATCACTCCTGCGTCTGCTCGCCTTAAAGAGCTCTTCGACTGACAATTTAAAACGATCTCCAAACAGTGTATTATACGCCTTTTCAAACAAAGACACCTGATCATACAGCGTGTCATCTACGTCAAACAGTACCGCCTTCAAGGTTTTCCTCCTGTGTACCTTTATTTTTCACATATTTTTCATATTTACTCTATTCTACTCAAATACAGCGCAAATATCAACCACTTAAGATTTTTTTAAGTACTATTTTTCGCCGTCAGATACTGAAAACTGTTTATACAGGTTTTACGGACATCCGGCAGGAGGGGAAATACTGCAGTAATGCTTGACACAGCCTGACAGGCTTTTTAAAATATAAAAAATACACTCTGATAATTCAGAAGAAATGAGGGAATTTTATGCTGATAAAAAACGGTACGATTCTGTCTCCCGGAAATTCTTCCGAGACCAGGGCGGATCTGCGGATCTGTGACGGAATTATCTCGGAAATCGGTTTGCTTGAACCTGAACAGGATGAAATGGTAATTGATGCTGATTCGTGTGTCATCGCGCCCGGGCTCGTGGATGTTCACGTTCATTTCCGTGATCCCGGATTTACGTATAAAGAAGATCTTCACACCGGAGCCATGTCTGCTGCCGCCGGCGGTTTTACAACTGTTGTGTGCATGGCAAATACGAGACCTGTCATTGACGAGGAGGGCGTACTCAGAGACTTCCTGCATCGCGCTGCCAGAGAGCCGGTCAGGGTACGTTCTGCAGCAGCCGTTTCAAAGGGTCTGAAGGGGAAAGAGCTGACGGATTTTTCCGCACTTGCCGCTTCCGGAGCCAGCGGCTTTACAGATGACGGCATCCCGCTTCTTGATGACGTGCTGGTGGAAAATGCAATGCTTCAGGCTAAGAAGCTTAATCTGCCGCTCTCGTTCCACGAGGAGCATCCCTCTTTTATCGAAAAAAGCGGTACCAACCGTACTGCACCATCCATTGCGGAAGATATCCTG
>JAXEBU010000059.1:0-2545 GCA_034093895.1 Candidatus Choladocola sp.
ACTCACCTCTACGTGTTCTGTAGTGTGTCAGTCTTATAAAAGAATTGTATCAGAAGGAAGATAGAATAGAAAAGCGAAAGTCAGCCAACATGTTTCATGACGCATTGGTGCCTTTCGCAGAAAGGCGGATTATAAAAATGACAATAGAAGATTGCTACCGTCAGTTGGGCGGTGACTATTCAGAAGTACTGAAGAGAATGATGAGTCGGAAACTGGTGAAAAAGTTTATCGGGAGATTCCTGGAGGATGACAGTTTTGAGAAACTGTGCACCGGCATTTCGGAGAATAACAGAGAAGAAGCATTTCGGGCAGCACATACGTTGAAGGGAATATGCCTGAATCTGGGATTTGATATGCTGTCTGTTTCGACCGGAACACTTGTAGAGGTGCTGCGGCCGGAAGGGGAAGGTATTCCGGAAGAAGCTGCACCGATGCTGGAAGAAGTCAGGAAGGATTTCGTAAAAACGACAGATGCCATACGTCTGTTTCTCGAAACAGATACTGAGGAATAAAATTCATAAAGATAATATGAGGGGCTGTTGCAGAATAGTTCTCAGGAATTTCTGTATCCGGCGTTCACCTTGTCTGAGACATGTGAACACCTGGATACCGGAAATCCTTTTGTACTTGTTCTGCAGCAGCCCCTTTTACATTGTATTTATAAGTTGTCCGACAAATGAGCCTGCTGTTGATTTTGAGAATCGCACTCCAGGTCTCACGTGCGTTCGACTTGAATTCATAATGTATAGATTTCACAAAAAATGTAATTTGAATATAAAATAATTTGACATTCAAATTAATTGACAGATCGTGAAAACAAGATTATACTTTGACAGTCTAATATATAGATATTCAAATATAATGAATATCTAAAATATTGAATTTCAAAATAATAATGAATCAAAACGCTAAGGATGAACAGCGTGTATGCAGGAGATGGATTATGACAGGAATGATTGTCGGAACGGGTTCTTATGTTCCCACTCATGTGATTGATAATAATGAACTTTCGCAGTTCGTTGATACGAATGATGCGTGGATTCGGGAACGGACCGGTATTGAGCGGCGTCATATTGCAGGAGAAGAAACTACGGTTTCCATGGCCTGTGAGGCCGGGAAAAGAGCTCTGGAAAATGGAGGAATTTCGCCGGAAGAGATAGAACTGATTCTGGTATGTACGATTTCGCCTAATGTGATACTGCCCTGCACAGCATGCGAAGTACAGAAGCAGCTGGGAGCTGTCAATGCCACGTGCTTCGATATCAGTGCAGCATGTACCGGATTTGTTCTGGCATACAATACGGCTAATGCGTATCTTTCTGCAGGGATTTACCGTACAGCACTGATCATAGGAAGTGAGAGCCTTTCCAACCTGACGAACTGGAAAGACAGGAGCACCTGCATTCTCTTTGGAGACGGGGCCGGTGCTGCGGTTATGAGAGCTTCCGATGCTCCGTATTATCTGCCTGTTACGCACTCAGACGGTGAGAAGGGAAGTGCTCTGACGCTGAAAAGCAGACATGACTGCAATGGGATCACAAAAAAGCTGATACCGGAACGGATGACAGCGGATGAATATTTCATGCAGATGGATGGTCAGGCAGTTTTCAAGTTTGCAGTCAAAAAAGTACCGGAGGTGATCCGGGAGGTTCTGGAGAAGAACGGGATTGAACAGGATGAGATCGGCTGCTTTCTTCTTCATCAGGCGAACAGGAGGATTGTGGAAGCAGTTGCCAGACGATTGAATGAGCCTGTGGAAAAGTTTCCCATGAATCTCCGTGAGTACGGAAATACATCTTCCGCCAGCATTCCGCTTCTGCTGGATGAACTGAATCGGGCGGGCAGTCTGAAAAGGGGAAGCCTGATTGTACTGGCTGGCTTCGGAGCAGGGCTGACCTGGGGAGCAAGCGTAATCCGATGGTAAATGAGAGATCATTATACTGCCTGGGCAGTTGATGATAAAATGCAGCAAAATGAATCTATGTATGAATGAAAAAGGAGAAAAAAGATGTTAGAAAGAATAAAAGAACTCGTAGCAGAAAACCTTGGAGCAGATGCAGAAACACTTACACCGGATACCTCTTTTAAAGCAGATCTCGGGGCAGATTCTCTTGATCTCTTTGAACTTGTCATGGCACTGGAAGAAGAGTACGAGGTGGAAATTCCGACAGAGGATCTTGAGAATATAGCCACAATCGGTGATGTTATTACTTATATCGAAGAACATAAATAAAGTATTCGGAAAGGTCGTATGAATCGTATGAAAACAGAAGTAACCAGACTGTTGGGAATTGAGTATCCGATTATTCAGGGCGGTATGGCATGGGTTGCAGAGTACCATCTGGCAGCTGCCGTATCGGAAGCCGGCGGACTGGGGCTGATTGGTGCAGCCAGCGCTCCGGCTGAATGGGTAAGGGAACAGATACGGGAAGCGCGAAAGCTGACCGATAAACCTTTTGGCGTCAATATCATGCTCATGAGTCCGGCTGCAGATGAGGTTGCAAGGGCAGTCGTTGAGGAAGGCGTGAAGGTTGTTACGACAGGG
>JAXEBU010000060.1:0-16446 GCA_034093895.1 Candidatus Choladocola sp.
TGAACTGGCCAAGCGACTTGATATCCTTCGAAAACTGTCTCTCACCCTGAACTACATGGATATCTACAGCCGTCTGGTTATCTGCTGCTGTGGAGAATACCTGACTCTTCTTTGTCGGAATCGTTGTATTTCTCTCGATCAGTTTTGTTGCCACACCGCCCAGTGTCTCAATGGACAGAGAAAGCGGAGTAACATCCAGAAGGAGGATATCGCCTGCGCCGGCATCGCCTGCCAGCTTACCGCCCTGGATAGAAGCACCGATCGCAACACACTCATCCGGGTTCAGGCTCTTGTTGGGCTCATGTCCTGTCAGCTGTTTTACTTTATCCTGTACAGCCGGGATACGTGTGGAACCGCCGACCAGAAGTACTTTTGAAAGCTCACTTGCAGTCAGTCCTGCATCTTTCAGTGCATTCTGTACCGGGATTACCGTTCTGTCTACCAGATCGTGTGTCAGCTCATCGAATTTTGCTCTTGTAAGATCCATCTCGAAATGCTTCGGACCTGTCTCATTTGCAGTGATGAACGGAAGGTTGATATTTGTTGTCGTAGAGGAAGACAGCTCTTTCTTTGCCTTCTCTGCAGCTTCTTTCAGTCTCTGCAGCGCCATCTTGTCGCCGGAAAGGTCAATACCTTCCTTTCTCCTGAAGTCTTCAATCATGTAATCTGTAATCTTCTTATCGAAGTCATCTCCACCGAGTCTGTTATCACCATTGGTTGCCAGTACCTCGATAACGCCGTCACCGATCTCAATAATAGATACATCAAAAGTACCGCCGCCCAGGTCGTATACCATGATCTTCTGTTCTTTTTCATTGTCAAGGCCGTATGCCAGTGCTGCAGCTGTCGGCTCGTTGATGATACGTTTTACATCAAGTCCTGCGATCTTACCTGCATCCTTTGTTGCCTGACGCTGTGCATCGTTGAAATATGCCGGTACAGTAATAACTGCCTCTGTTACCTTCTCACCAAGGTAGTTTTCGGCATCTGCCTTCAGCTTCTGAAGAATCATAGCCGAAATCTCCTGCGGAGAATATTTCTTGGAATCAATTTCCACTCTGAAATCGCTTCCCATGTGTCTCTTGATGGAAGAGATTGTTCTGTCAGCATTTGTAACTGCCTGACGTTTTGCCGGCTCACCGATCAGTCTCTCGCCTGTCTTTGTAAATGCCACGATAGACGGTGTTGTTCTTGATCCTTCTGTATTCGTAATAACTACCGGTTTTCCACCTTCCATAACTGCTACACAGCTGTTTGTCGTTCCTAAATCGATACCAATAATTTTGCTCATAACTGTTTCCTCCTGTTTTTCCTGTTTTGTGCCTGTGCACATGATCTATGTCAAATCGCTGTCTGTTTTGCCATTCAGCGGATTAATTTGCTACCTTTACCATGCTGTGTCTCACAACACTGTCTCTGTAAAGGTAACCTTTCTGAAACTCCTCTACCACGGTATTTTCTCCCGCTTCTTCATCTTCCACATGCATTACCGCATTATGGAATTTCGGGTCGAAGGGTTTCCCCACTGCCTCGATCGGCTTCACTCCGATGCCTTCCAGAGTCGTAAGCATCTGGCGGTATACCTTTTCCATACCTTCGACAAAGGGATCGCTCTTCTGTTCTTCTGTCACGGCTGCAAACCCGCGTTCAAAATTATCTATGGTCGGCAGGATTTTTTCAATTACACTTTTTGCTCCGATCTCATACATTGCTGCCTTTTCTTTTTCGGAACGCTTTCTGAAATTGTCGAACTCTGCCATCTGGCGCTGTACCCGGTCGGTCAGCTCCTCAATCTGTGTATCTTTTTTGTCTTTCTTTTTCTTGCCGAACAGGCTCTTCCGTTTGGGGTCATTCTGTTCCGCCGGATCTTCCGATTCAGCTGCTTCCTCTGCCTTATCCGCAGACGGTTCTTCCGCATTTACAGTTTCCGCATCTGTATCGGCAGCTGTCTCTTCCGTCTCCTGTGCGGCTGTATCTGTCTCCTGAGCAGTTTCTTCCAGAACCTCTTCATTTCTGTTCTCTTCCACTGGCCCTTCCACCTTTCTTTCTATTTCTTCTTGAATATCATATCCAACTGTGCCATCAGTGTTTTCAGCGTGCTGACTACTTTATCATAGTCCATACGCTTCGGACCAATGACACCGATTCTGCCATACATTCCCTCGCCCAGCTCGTAAGTGGCTGTGACAACGCTGCAGTCCTGCATCGTCTGTAATGGTGATTCCTGTCCGATGTAAACCTGTATTCCTGTATTGTCACCATTGCCATCTGAACTGATCATATCAACCAGATCTTTCTTTTCTTCAAATGCGCTGATTAATTCGCTGGCTTTCTCGCTGCTGCTCAGTTCCGGATATTTGAAAATATTCGTCGCTCCGCTGGTGTAAATTTCCACATCATTTTCCGACTGAATCGCCTCCGCAACTGCATCCAGCACCCGGTTCACCACTTCACTGTGAATACCTGCCTGCTCTTTCAGCCTGGAGATCGTGCCAAGATTAATCTCCTCCAGTGTCAGTCCGTTCAGCGCACTGTTCAGAAGGATGTTCATCTCGAGAACTGTCTGCTGATCGAGTCCGTGCTCAATCTGGAGCATCTTGTTCTTTACCACATTTCCCTCTGTGACGATAACCGCCAGCATCTGTGTTTCACTGATAATGGAAAGCTGAATAAATTTGAGCTTCGTCCTGTGATACTGCGGACCTGAAATCATCGCCGCATAATTTGTATTTGCAGCGAGTATCCTGGCCATCTGTTTCAGCAGAAGCTCCATCTTATCCTGTCTCTGGAGCACCATCTCTTTCATCTCGGTAACTTCCCGGTCCTTCTCCTCCATCATCCGGTCCACGTATAAACGATACCCGGCATCGGAAGGAATCCTTCCCGCGGAAGTATGAGGCTGGAGGATATAACCCATCTCCTCCAGATCGGACATCTCGTTTCGTATGGTAGCGGAACTCAGATTCAAATCAGCATACTTGGAAATCGTCCTTGAGCCAACCGGTTCCCCGGTCTCCAGATAAGTCTTGATAATCGCCTTCAGGATCGTCCACTTCCTGTCATCCAGATGCATCTGAATCCCTCCTTTCTGTCCTCTTGTTAGCACTCTCTTGTCTTGAGTGCTAACACCTTATGTTGCTAATATAATACCTGACCTTCCTTTTGTCAATAGCAATTTTAATTTTTTTATGATTTCCCCTGTATTTTCTGTCGAAACTTCCCCCTTTTATTAGTTTGACTTTTTTCTTCGCTTGTTATACTATTAAACAATGATGTGATGAGCCAGGGGACAAATGGATATAAATACATGCTTGCATGTATTTTATGTCTATGGGGCCCGCAAAACATGAGCAGTCAGCAGTTTTTCCCGGAAAAATTTGCAGGGCAGCTTATTCCATAACACAGATTCAGAAAGGATTTCAATATGAAAAAGGGAACAATCATCGCCGTAGTGCTGGCCGCTTCTGCAATCGCCGCGCTCGGTATTCTCACCGTTTTTCTGACATTTCAGTACAAAGATGAACTGTTTTCTTCCGGCAGCTCCACAGTATCCGAAGCTGATTCCGTACTGCTCTCACTCCGCGAGACAGAGTCGGAAAAAGCTGCCGAGCCGGAATCAGACAGCTCCGAATCTGCCAGTCAGGGGATACTCCTTATCTGGGTCGGAGATTCCAGAACCATTGGCATGCGTGATGCCCTGGACAATGAGGATGTATATATCGGAGCTTCCGGAGAAGGTTACAGCTGGCTCTCTGAAACGGGTCTGCCGCAGCTGAAAAAAGCAGTTTCAGAATACTCCGAAGCGCCTGTGATTTTCAATTTCGGAGTGAACGATCCCGATAATCTGGAAAAATATATTACGCTCTATGAGTCTCTGACGTCAGAGTATCCGGAAACACATTTTTATTTCATGTCGGTCAATCCCATCGAACCGACGCTCTGTGATAATATTACAAATGAAGAGATCTCGGAATTTAACAGCAGACTTGCCGCTGCATTCCCGGATGCGTATATCGATACCTTCACGTATATGCAGATGAGCGGTGTCGTTCCCATTGACGGAATTCACTATTCCGAAGAAGACTATCAGCTCATCTATGAATACGCCTCCCAGGAAGTGCTCCGCAAGGAAGAAAAGGCAGCCTGACCACAAAATTCCCCTCAGTACATTGGCATTCTGCCGCCGCACTGAGGGGTTTTCTTTTGCTGTTCCTGTCCTGATGAATGAAGTCCGGCAGATATCGGCGGTTCGTCTCGCCGCCTGATTCTTTCGTTTACACCTGAAGAAGAAATTCCGCCATTACCGTATTGCTCACATCTATCCCTCTGGAGGTCAGAAAAACTCTTCCGCCTTCGGCCTTCAGCAATCCCTGTTTTTCCAGCTTCCGGATGGTCTTTCCGTAAATTCCGTTCATCGATTCTCCGAAACGGAAGCAAAATTCATCTTCCGATACCCCGTTCATCATCCGGAGTCCGAGAAACATGAACTCTTCCATCTGGTCTGTTTTGCTTAATATCTCCCGCTCTCTGCCGGAATAATCGCCGGTCAGATACGCATCCATATCAGACGTATTACGATACCTCACATGATCCAGCAGCGATGACGCCCCGAGTCCGAATCCCACATAATCGGTTCCCCGCCAGTAGCCGATATTGTGTCTGCATTCCCTTCCTCTTACAGCATAATTGGAAATCTCATACCGGTGCATTCCTGCCTCCGTGAGCATTTTTTCCGTCTGTGCATACATCGCTCTCTCTTCCTCCTCAGAAGGAAGGCAAAGCGGCTGTTCTCCCGCCTGACGCCTGGCGTCGTCCTCCTGATACAGATCGTAAAAGGGCGTACCTTCTTCAATGATCAGACTGTAAGCCGAAACATGTTCCGGTTTCAGTTCCAGCACTTTTTCAAGTGTCCCGGCCCAGGTGGCTTCTGTCTGTCCCGGCAGCGCCGACATCAGATCCACATTGATATTTTCAAATCCGGCATTCCGCGCACTCCTGTACGTTTCCAGAAAATCCTCCCAGGTATGAATCCGCCCCAGCTTTTTCAGTTCACCGTTTTCCGCAGACTGAAGACCGAAGCTGATTCTGTTGATTCCGGCTCTTCTGTAATCCAGAAATTTTCTTTCATCAGCCGTACCCGGATTACACTCGATGGAAACCTCGGCATCCGCTTCAAAGATGAATTTTTTTTTCATCCGTTCCATCAGCTCCACAATCTGTTCCGACCGAAGCAGAGACGGAGTCCCTCCTCCGAAAAACACGGTACTGATATGATACTTTTCTTTATTATATGGAAACAATTCAATTTCTTTTTCCAGCGCTTTCACATACTCATGCTGGCGTTTCCGACCCGCCGGCTCAGAGAGAAAATCACAGTATGCACATTTTTTTGCACAAAAGGGAATGTGCAGATACAGTTCCAGCTGTTTCACGTCTGCCTCCGTCTGTTACAAATACTTCATCTGTATTTTACTATATCTTGATACACATAAGCCACTTCCACCTGTCTGCTCATCCGTTCTCCATTCCTTCTGCCATAACTGCTAATACCGGTTAATTCCCATCCGGGAGACAACAACAAACAGCGGCAGCACAATCATGCTCACCGGAACACCCATGGCCGACACAAATCCCGTCTGAATCGGATACAGAAAATGGAACTGCGTCCAGCAAGTCTTATAGGTTCACAGCAGCTGATCCATGAAAACCACACACTTACTTGTCATCCAGCTTGAGAACGCTCATAAATGCTTTCTGAGGAATCTCAACGTTTCCTACCTGACGCATCCTCTTCTTGCCTTCCTTCTGCTTTTCCAGAAGCTTCTTTTTACGGGTGATATCACCGCCGTAGCACTTGGCCAGCACATCTTTGCGCATCGCCTTTACTGTCTCTCTGGCAATGATTTTGCTGCCGATGGCAGCCTGAATCGGAATCTCAAAAAGCTGTCTCGGAATCTCCTGTTTCAGCTTCTCACACATCCTGCGGCCGCGCTCGTAAGCCGTCTCTCCATGCACAATGAAAGAGAGTGCGTCCACCTCTTCCCTGTTCACCAGAATATCCAGCTTCACCAGTTCCGATCTCTGGTACCCCTTCATCTCATAATCAAAGGAAGCGTACCCGCGGGAACGC
Source organism: Candidatus Choladocola sp. (assembly GCA_034093895.1). Lineage (GTDB taxonomy): Bacteria > Bacillota > Clostridia > Lachnospirales > Lachnospiraceae > Choladousia. The sequence continues at coordinate 6,131 of JAXEBU010000060.1, forward strand.
GACTTCAGCGCATCAAAGAAATCATAGATAATCTCATTGAGCGGCAGCGTATACTTCAGGAGAGCACGCGTCTCTTCAATATATTCCATTCCCTCATAAATGCCGCGACGCTCCTGACACAGCTCCATGATGGAACCGATAAATTCCGTTGTAACCATGATTTCGGCGCTTACCACCGGCTCTTCCATATATTCAATCTCAGACTGATCCGGCAGATTGGAAGGATTGGTCAGCTCCATAACCTCGCCGTTCGTCTTGTGTACTTTGTAAATTACGCTGGGTGCCGTCGTCACCAGATCGAGATTGTACTCCCGCTCAAGGCGTTCCTGAATAATCTCCAGATGGAGCAGACCCAGAAAACCGCACCGGAAGCCAAATCCCAGTGCAATGGAGGTCTCCGGTTCAAAATGAAGGGAAGCATCATTCAGCTGCAGTTTCTCCAGCGCATCCCGGAGATCCGGATACTTCGCACCGTCTGCAGGATACATTCCGCAGTATACCATGGGATTGACTTTCTTATATCCCGGAAGAGGTTCCGGACACGGATTCGTGACACAGGTTACCGTATCACCCACCCGCGTATCTTTCACATTCTTCAGACTGGCAGTCAGATAGCCGACCATACCGGCGCTCAGCTCATCACACGGTATAAACTGTCCCGCACCAAAGTATCCCGCTTCCACCACCTCGGCCTCAGCTCCGGTGGCCATCATGCGGATCGGTGTTCCCTTCTTCACCGTTCCTTCCATAATGCGTACGAAAATAATAACTCCCTTGTATGAGTCGTATACGGAATCAAAAATCAGAGCTTTCAGCGGAGCCGCCGCATCTCCTCCCGGAGCCGGTATTTTTTCCACAATTTTTTCCAGAACTTCATGCACGTTCTGACCCGTCTTGGCCGAAATCAGCGGAGCATCCTGTGCTTCTATTCCGATTACATCCTCGATCTCATTGATCACACGCTGCGGTTCTGCACTGGGAAGATCAATTTTATTGATAACCGGCATCACATCCAGATCATGGTCCAGTGCCAGATAAACGTTTGCCAGAGTCTGGGCCTCTATGCCCTGGGCAGCATCCACCACAAGGATAGCCCCGTCACACGCCGCAAGACTTCTGGATACCTCATAGTTGAAATCCACATGACCCGGTGTATCGATAAGATTAAAGATATACTCTTCTCCGTCATCCGCCTTATATACGGTCCGGACAGCCTGAGATTTGATCGTAATTCCACGTTCTCTCTCAAGATCCATGTTATCCAGCACCTGATTCTGCATCTCACGGCTGGTCAGCAGACCTGTCATCTCAATAATACGGTCAGCCAGTGTCGATTTACCGTGATCGATATGTGCTATGATACAAAAATTTCTGATTTTACTCTGATCAATTGCCACTTATGTTCCTCCTCACCGAACGTCTGTCTCAGGAAGGTTCTGTTCCTGTTTCTTTTCGGCAGTCTGTATTTCCGGTATTCTTCTGTGTCTGCTACAGTGTACCATATCTTTTTGCGCCTTGTCCATAGGGTGACTGCGATATTTTTGACACTTTAACTGCCGTCCAGCACCTGATTCAGAAGATCCGCCAGTGGAATCATTGCATTTTTTTCCTCCTCAACGGTGTTCATCTGAGTACCGGCCTCGATCAGAAGAGATCTGGGGCGCAGATGCAGATTAAACCGTTCTGCTTTCAGATAAATATTTCTCGTAAATCCGGGATACTGTTCCCGCGCCTTCACCTGAAGCTGAAGTGAGAAAGCAAGATTCTGCTCAATATAGGGATTCTCCAGCCAATACAACGGCTGATCCTGATTATTTCTTGAAATACCATTAAAAAACATAATCATGGAAGCAGGTTTTCCGTTAATCCACGTCACAAACTTCTGCCCCTCCACTCCGTCTCTGTGCAGGTCGATGATCACTTCCACAGTCGGATTTTCATCCAGAATTTTCTCCACCGAAGCCCTCGCATAATCGTATGCTGCGCTGCGGTCGAGGATCCCATTCACCAGATCATATACACCTGTATCATGAATCACGCTGTAACCGTATCTGTTCCGAAGTTCCTCCGCAAGCACCTCTCCCATTCCCACAATGGTATCCTCCGTCCTGCCCTCCTCAGAGTCTGCAAAAGCTTCCTGTGAATGAGTATGATAAATAAGAATCTGAGGAACATCAGCATTTTTTCGGATCGACAGATCCTCTCCCAGAAGCCGGATGCCATCCAGCAGTTCTCCGTCAGCTGTTGTCCCCCCATCCACTGTATAATAATTTTTTACCAGATAATCAAAATCCTCCAGCCGGGACAGCAGTTCATCTGACACAGAGCTTCCGGACGCTTCCCGTATATTTTCCGTTTCGCCCTTCATTTCATTTTCCATTTTTCTCTCTGTTTCATGCTCTGTCACACGCTCCGTCACTGCTTCCGCAACCGTTTCCTCCGGCAGTTTTCCGAAGTCTGCAAATTCACTCTCTTCGTCATTTTCCGTCTCTGTACTCCTGCTCTCTTCCTCATTTTCCGTCTCTGTACTCCTGCTCTCTTCGTCGTTTTCTGTCTCTGTACTCCTGCTCTCTTCGTCGTTTTCTGTCTCTGTACTCCCGCTCTCTTCGTCATTTCCTGTCTCCATAGTCCCACCATTTTCGGAAAGATAACTGTACACGGGTACCAGCTGACGCATCCATCCTGCTGTGCGGTTTTCGTTTTCCATCCTCCGCACAGCGGCCGTATATCCCAATGTATACGTATTCAGCGCAGCATCCTCCAGCGTACGCTGTATCTTTCCTTCTTCCAGGATATCCCGGACAGCCTGACTTTGTCCCAGTAATGCGCTTCCTTTATATAGAATATAAATTCCCAGAACAGCCATAATCAGATACAGAAATTTCTGCAGCCAGCCATTTTCTCCCATGGATGTCCGCCCTTCTTTCTTAACAAAAAACAGCCATATCTTATATATATGACTGTTTCTATCTGATTATTCTTTTTTCCTGTCCCCCAGTTCTCCCAGAAGAGTGGAACCGAGAATCAGCACTGCCCCCACAAGTTCCACTGCGTCCATCGGTTCCCGCAGAATGAAAATCGAAAGAAGAATGGCAAAAGCCGGATCGATATAACTGTAAAGAGCAATTGTCTGCCCATCCAGCTCCTGCACACTGGCAAAATACATCCAGTAAGCAATTCCCGTATGGACAATGCCCACCGTAAGCAGAAGCAGGATTCCCGTTCCGCTCAGAAAAATCTGTCCCTTATGTTCTGTCATCAGTGCATAAGGAAAGAGGACGGCTGCTGACATCCCCAGCTGAACAACCGTGCTTTCTGCCGCCGAGATATCTTTCAGAAATTTATTCATAAAAACGACTGCCGTATAAAGGACGGCTGCTCCCAGTCCAAGCAGAATCCCTATCCACTCATCAGAAGATGATACCGTACCTTTCCAGATCCCGGATACCAGAAGCATTCCCACCAGAGCCAGCAGGATACAACGTACCTTCTGCGCCGTCAGCCTTTCCTTCAGCACCAGAGGTGACAGCAGCATTACAAATACCGGATCCATATAGTAGCATAGCGTTGCCGTTGCCACCGTCGTATAACGATACGCTTCAAACAGAAAGATCCAGTTGAAACCGATCGCTGCACCGGAGAGTCCCAGAAGAAGAAAATTTTTTCGCATAGTCTGCCAGGACAGCTTCCGCCCTGAGATTCTGATAATAAAAAATAATGATACCGTACCGATTATCCCCCGTATCAGAGCAATCATTACGGAAGACAGCGGAATATACCGCACAAAAACACCAATCGTGCCAAAAATCAGCATAGATAATGAAAGCTTCAGTTTCTGCATACCGCGACTGCTCCCTCTTTTAATCGTAAGACATATGAAGGAAGTATACGCCGCCTGTCTCCCCTTGTCAATTCAAATCAAACGCACGTGAGACTTGGCACGCGATTCTGGTCAGCTTAAGCTGTCATCCGTCTGTTTTCAGACATTTTCGTTCTCTTCCGTTTTCTCCTGCCAGTCGGAAAATGCCAGATTCAATCCCTCTGAAATCGTATAGCTCAGGTATTTTACCGTTTCGTCAATATCTTTCGGTGTCACAAACATAGTATTCAGATGCGGCGAAATCAGTTCCCGGATCATCTCATGTTTTTCTGCCTGATTCAGTGTGCCGAGCGTCCCTCCCAGCTTCTGCATTGCAGCAGAGCTGTCCATTTGCGCAATCAACTCCTCCATGGTGTCATTTACAATAGTAGCCGCATCCACAACAGTAGGAACACCGACCGCAAGAACAGGAACACCCAACGTTTCCTGATTAATGGCATTTCTGTGATTGCCTACGCCGGAGCCAGGATTAATCCCTGTATCCGTGATCTGTATGGTCCGGTTCAGTCTTCTGGTACTTCGTGCAGCCAGAGCATCAACGGTTATCACAATCTCCGGCTTCGTCTCAGCTACAATTCCCCTGATAATCTCCAGTGTCTCCATTCCTGTCTGCGCCATGACTCCCGGCACAATCGCACTGATTTCACCGGATTTTTCCAGTTCTTTTCCATTCCTTCCATATTCTTTAATCATATGGCGTGTAATCTTCAGGTTACCGATCACCGCCGGTCCCAGGGCATCCGGAGTTACATCGCGATTGCCCAGACCAACCACCAGCACCGCCCCTTTTCTCTCACCCATAAGGTGGCAGATATGGCGGGCAAGCTCCACAGATATTTCCCTGTGATATCCTTCATCCGAAGCAGACATATTCGGTGCTTCAATCGTGATATACGTGCCGGTTGGCTTTCCCATTGCCTTTGCCGCATTCTCTGTCTCGATCGTAACCGTTGTCGTATAAATTTCTCTTCCGTCGTCCTCCTCTTCTTCTACTTTCACACCGCGTATCCTTGCATCATCTGAATCATAGTTTTCTCTGGCTTCCAGAGCCAGATCTGTCCGTATCTGAAAATTTCCTATCATAAGTATTCTCCTTCGCGTCTTTGTCTCCTTATTTTTTACAAGTTTTTCAGAAATATGTATTGACAGGAAAGTTAGATTGGAATAAGATATATGAGTATGTTTACATTAAACGTCCGTGTCCGATTTTAATGAAACAAATCATAAATATAATATGTTTGGAGGTGTACGAATTGGCTAACATCAAATCTGCTAAGAAGAGAATCCTGGTAACAAAGACCAGAAATGAAAGAAATAAGTCTGCTAAGTCTGCTGTTAAGACAGCTATCAAGAAGGTAGAGGCTGCTGTTGCTGCAAACGACAAGGCCGCTGCTGAAGCAGCTTTACTGTCTGCAACTTCTGTTATTGACAAAGCCGCTAAAAAGGGCATTTATCACAAGAACAATGCAGCCAGAAAAGTTTCACGTCTGACAAAAGCAGTCAACACCCTGGCATAAGCATAGATCAGAATGTAAAAGCAGTCGGTTCCGTCATTCCGACTGCTTTTTTATTTTTATTTTTTGTCGCTCCCATCCATTTCAGCCAGCATTTCTACAATATGAGGTGTCCAGTCATCCTGATTGGCTTTCGCTTCCAAAAATGTACGAATCAAATCCGGAGCCAGCCACTCTCCTACTATTTTTCCGCCGAGACACATAACCTGAACATCATCATGCTCGACCGCCTGATGCGCACAGTGTACATCATGAATAACAGACGCACGAATTCCAGGAATTTTATTACATGCAATAGAAGCACCTACTCCAGTTCCACAAAATAAAATTGCCTTATCTGCTGTTCCTTCCAGAACCGGCTGGCAAACCTTTTTTGCCACATTCGGAAAGTACACGGGCTCTTTATCACTGTCACATCCGTTATCAATCACCTCATATCCCCACTGTCTGATTTGATCTATCATCGCCGCTTTTAATTTATAACCGGCATGATCACTTCCTATTGATACTACCATACTTTACCTCCAAATCATATTTTTGCAGGATCATTCACGAAGCAATATAAGAGTTTGCTTTTTGTTCATTCAGTTCCATTCTTATTGTCTGATGCGCCAACTGTCTTTCCGAGATACGCTTCCCGAACCTTCGGATCATGAAGAAGTTCTCTGGATTTACCCTCAGCGGTGATATTTCCACGCTCCAGAATATAAGCTCTGTCTGAAACCTTAAGCGCCAGTCTCGCATTTTGTTCTACCATCAATATCGGTACACCCGCCCTGTTGATTTCTACAATTTTTTCAAAAAGTTCATTAATCACAATAGGCGCCAATCCCATACTCGGTTCATCCAACATCAGCAGTTTGGGTTTCCCCATTAACGCACGTCCAATAGCCAACATCTGCTGTTCGCCACCGCTCATACTCCAGGCAAGCTGCTTTCTTCGTTCCTTGAGTCTCGGAAAAATTTCATATACCATTTCCATATCTTCAGAATTATCTCCCGGCCGAAGACGCATTCCCTTACTTGCCACTGTTCCAACAAGTAAATTTTCCTCTACCGTCAGTCCAGGAAATACATGTCGCCCTTCCGGCACCTGAATCAACCCTAATCTTGAAATTTGAGCAGCTCTCATATGTCCTATTTCTTTTTGCATAAATTCAATATTGCCAGATGTGGAAAGCGTTCCGGAAATACTGTTAAGCAATGTTGTTTTTCCTGCTCCATTGGCTCCAATCAACGCCACCATTTCGCCTTCGCCAACAACAAGGCTGATTCCATGAAGCGCTTCAATGCTGCCATATTTTGCCACCAGGTTTTCAATCTTCAGCATCGTCATCGCCTCCTCCCAGATATGCCTTAATTACCTCTTCGTTATTCTGAATTTGTTCCGGAATCCCGGTAGCAATCTGAGTTCCAAAATTCAAGACTGTAATTCGGTCGCAGATACTCATGACAAGTTCCATAGAATGCTCAATCAATAAAACACCGATATTCTTCTTTACTGCATATCGAATTAAATCTGATACATACTGTGTTTCTCTGTTATTTAATCCAGCCGCCGGCTCATCCAAAAGCAGAACGTCCGGCTGGCTCAGCAAAACCCGTACTACTTCCAGCAGTTTCTGCTGACCATATGCCAATTTGCTCATTGGCGCATTTAAATCAATATGCTCCAGTCCGGCACATTTCAGCAATTCCGGAAGTATGGTATCCAAGTCTACTTTTGTTCCTTTTCTTTTTCTTGCGGCCATATCACTTCCCATAATAATATTTGTCCAGATATCGCATCGTTCCAGAAGATGAGGATGCTGAAAAGTTCTCCCTATCCCCCCAATAGCCCTCTGATAAGTAGCCTGTTTTGTAATATCTTTTCCCTGAAAAGTAACAGTACCGCGATCTACCTTATATACACCTGTAATCAGATTAATCAGTGTCGTTTTTCCTGCACCGTTTGGTCCAATCAACCCAACACATTCTCCACCATGAATTTCAAGATTAATATTTGAAGCTGCAACTACACCACCGAAATTTTTACATACATCAGACAGTACCAGTTTGGGTCTTTTTTCTACGTTCTCTGATCCGCTCATACAGTGCTTTTCCTCCTCCCCAGATTCCTTCCGGTTGAACAATCATCAGAACAATTACACCGAAACCATATATTAACTGCATATAATCCTGCAGCGAACGGAATCCCTCCTGCAAAAGTGTAATCACCGCAGTTCCTATTAATGCTCCAATCGGCGAGCCTGTTCCTCCAATCATAATCATAATCAAATAAATGGTAGACTGATTATATGTAAAGCTTTGATAGCTCAGATAGCCTGATACTGACGCCCACATTGCACCTGCTGCCCCGCATAACGCACCTGAAATTGCAAACGCAATACTTTTTGTCAGAAGGCTGTTAATTCCAAGGCTGTCCGCTGTCATCTCATTATCACGAATAGCCATAAATGATCTTCCTAATGATGAATTAAAAAGGAGCATCACCAGCATTGTCGCAACCAGACAGACAGCAAACACTACATACAATTTACTCTGTTCACCGTCTGCTGAAATTCCAAACAAACGGAAGGTCGGAATTTCTTTCATTCCCAATGCACCGCCTGAAAAATCAGCCCAGTTAATGAACAAAACGTTCAGAATAGTCATTAAACCGATAGATGCAAAGGTAAAATAATACTGTCTCAAACGGAAAAATGCAAAGCCAAGTACAAAAGCCAGCAACGCGGTCCCGCAAACAGCTACAATAAACGCGGTTATACTTCCTCCAAAAGATTTAGTAAGTACATTACCTGCCAGATACGCACCGATTCCCCAAAAACCCGCCTGAGCAAAAGAATTCTGTCCGCACATTCCCAGAAGAACGTATACACTTAAGACACACAAATAATTAATCAACGCAACACTCAAAATACGTGTTGTATAGGTAGAAGTAAAATTAGGTGCTATTATCATTGTAAGTATGCAGAGCACAGTGATAATAACCGCAGGTGTTCTATTCTTTTTACGCTTCAACATACGGTCCCTCCTATGCTTTTTCCTGGATTTTCTCCTGGAACAGTCCCTTAGGACGGAACATCAGGAAAATAATCAGAACGATATAAATCAATGCCAGCTGATATGTAGAAGAGATATACGCTCCTCCGAACTGCTCAACAAGTCCTACAATCAATCCCCCAATAATAGCTCCCGGAACACTTCCAAATCCACCGATTACAATTGCCGCAAAAGCTTTGGATCCTGCTGTTGTCCCCATTGTATTATTAAGGAAAAAAATCGGAGCAAGGAGTCCGCCGCAAATACCTGTTATCAATGCACTGAGGCCAAATGTCATTCCTATTGATACGACAACCGGTATTCCAGACAAAGACGACATATATTGATCCTGCGCTGTTGCCTGCATGATATTACCAATAAAAGTTTTCTCCAACAGAACATAAACAAGCAGCATCATCAAAAACGCAATACCAATAATTGCCACATACTGCCACTGAATAACAGCTCCTGCAATAGTTACAGCACCATCTTTTACACGATCCAGAGTAAGCGGAATTGCTCCCCAAATGTGTCGGGCACCCTCTCTCAGTACAATAGATGCTCCCATCGCACTTACAATAATCGCTTTTGCCTGTGCATTCCTGAGAGCCCAATATGAGGTTCTCATAAAAATTACTCCAATCACACCCATACAAAGCGATGCCAGGATTAACGACACAACAATATTCAAACCCAATATTCTGTTGAATGTATATGCAAAATAGCCTCCAAACATCAGGAAATCACCCTGGGCAAAATTCATTATTCCTACTGTTCGAAAAATCAGAACCATTCCCATTGCAATCAAACCATAAACTACTCCTACGGCAATTCCTGATACCAACAACTGTAATACCATATCCGCCCCTCCATTTTACATGATATTTGTCATGTAAATTGTACTATTTAAATATTGTCTGCCTGAATCAGGCAGACAATATTTATTATTTCCTCTGTTAAAATCACTCTGTTGTAATTTCCTGGATAACGGTCGGCACAAGATCCTGAATCTGTACAATCAGTCCACCTTTTCCGCAATTTCCACGAAGGCTGCAGTCATATGTGGTGATTGCGCCTTCATAGCTGGTCAATGTCAGCATAGCATCACGTATTGCCGTTCTGTCGGTGCTTCCTGCAGTTTCAATCGCCTCACAAATTACATATATATGATCACGAATCTGAGCTGCAGCTTTTGCACATGCTTCATCATATGTTTCTTCATATTTTTTTGAAAATTCCGCTCCCATTTCATTAGGTGTATTCGGAACCCAGGCGGTCACACTGTACGCATCATTAATTGCTTCTCCTGCAAGATCAACAGTAACCGGGTCGCCAAATGCATTTGATCCAAAGACCGGTTTGTCAATCCCCAGTGCTTTCGCCTGCTGAATCAGAATAGCTCCTTCTGTCTGAAGGCAGGCAATTACTAATGCATCAGAATCAAGCTGCATTGCCTGGCTAAGCTGTGCTGTAAAATCTTTCGTTCCTGTTGTAAACGGAATTTCACCATCTACCGTACCTCCACAGTTTTCGATTCCTTCCTGAAACAGTCTTGCCTGATCAGCAGAAGCTGTTTCTGTATCGTGGATAATCGTAAAGCTCTTCGCACCGGTTTCATTTACAGCATAATCCATCAAAGACGCACACAGGGTAGAATCACAGGCACGAAGCTGAAACAGCCATTCACCTGATTCACATGTTTCTTTGAGTGTCGGGCTCGAACCCTGCGTTGTAGTTGGAATCTGAGCCTCTTCTGCAGAAGCTGCAATTGCAATATTGTCGTTAGAATTGTCAGAACCAATAATTGCCACAATGTCATCATCAGCAGCCAATTTCAAATAAGCATTGGTTGCACCGACATCAGTACCTGTCGTATCCTG
>JAXEBU010000061.1:0-96965 GCA_034093895.1 Candidatus Choladocola sp.
ACAGCTCTGGAGGAAGCTGGAGTACATAAAAAATCGGAATCCTGTTCTTGCCTCTTACGTCGATGTGCTGAAAGTGGTAAAATCATACTTGAGGACGGATCTTCTGGATCGGATCCATACTGCACAGGAAGTTCTGGACAGTCTTCTGTACTGTCAGAAGATGGCGGAGAAGAACGGACTTGCGCAGGCTTACAATTTTATGCTGCAGACCATATCTGAGGAATATATTCAGAAAAAACTGTCAGAATCCCATCTGAAGGGTGACGAGATCCGTGTATTAAAAAGCTGGCCCCAGAGCCTGAAGGGTAATGTATCCATGGCGAAAAAAATGGACAGCAGACTTCAGGTGGATGCTGTGGTGGACAAGGTACAGTCTGTGGTCCGGAAGGGAAAAATGCCGGACATCCTGAACGTTTTAAAGGACATCAAAGGGGATGAGCGCAGATTACTGGCCGGTTGTGATGCATCAGAAACAATTCTGACAACGATACTGAAGCTGCTTGCAGATTACGCGGACGTGAAGGGCAAACAGAAGGAAAAAGAAACAGTATTTGATCAGATGAATGCAGAGCTTCTGAAACTGTTTCCGGAGCAGAGAGATAAGATTCTTTTCAATGTCATGGCAGCACCGCTGGGTGGAATACCGGGAATGAGCAGCCTGTACAGCAAGGTCGGCAGAAGCCGCGACATGGAGGATATCCGGCCGGATATGAAAAAGGCCATAGAAGATTTCTTCCGGATGTACGAGATGGGAAGAGCTGACCGGAAAGCATTGAAACAGGAAGAAGCCTTCCTGCGTAAGATCAATGTTTATCCGGATCGATTAATGAGATAAAAGGAGCTGTTTCAATGAGAGGGAATAATAGAGTAGAAAAAAAGTTTGATCTGTCACTGTTTTTTATTTGCCTTCTGGGGGCACTGGTCGGTTTCGCTGTGGCGGAAACACTGTGGATATTCTTTATGAAAAACTGGAATCCGCTGATCGGTGTGGGAATGTATTTCATGATTCTGGCATTTTTCATCTGTATATCGGCATGGCTGTGCGAGCTGATTTCCGGACATCTCAGAGGCGGCGCCTGGACCGGGAGAGAAACCGTGTTCGGTATTCTGTTTGTGCTGCTGACAACGGTGGTGTTTTTCCTTCTGGGAATGCTGTTTCAGTTCCTGTACGGACTGGGATTTTCCGGAAAATCGCTGAAGAATATTGATGATTATATTATTCTCATTGATAATTCGGGGACAACCCACGATACGGATCCGGCAGAGGAACGGTTTTCCTCCGTGGTGGAACTGGCAGGTCAGCTGGATTCCTCCAACAATATCATGGTAAAGCTGTTTGAAGACCGGGTTACCGGAACCTTCCCGATGACTGCGGTAAACGGCAACACAGCCGGTGAACTGGCACAGTTCTTCTCTGGCTATGACAGCGGCGGAGGTACGGATATACAGACAGTGCTGCTGGAAGCCTTCGATGAATACGTTCCGAATGGGAGAAGTGCAGTGATTCTGCTGCTTTCGGACGGGGACAGCAATGTAAATGTTTCGACGGTGGCAGCACGATCTGCCGCTTCCGGCATTCCTGTGTACTGTATCGGATTTTCCCAGAGCGGACGCAGCGGCAGCGCGCTGCTGTCTCAGATTGCGGATCAGACGAACGGAGCCTATGAGGAGATCGCGAATCTGTCCAACCTGACGCAGACGGTGACATCCATGGTGAATATGACCAGCCGCAGAGTGCTGATTGAGCCGAGACGGGCGAATGATGTGAACAATATTCTTTCTACGATTCTCCGTATTGTGTTTATTACTGTTCTGGGCTGCCTGATCGGTGTGGGTGTGGCACTTTCTGTGGACAGCTCGGAGCTGATGGGATCGTGCATGATTATCCACTGCATCTTTTCCCTTCTCGCAGGTATTCTGACGGAGGTGATGATGCGATTTACGTTCCTGCCATTTTATAAGCTGTTCACGCGTCTGCTGATGAGTCTGCTGATCGCTGTGATCGCAGTGTCATACTATAAAGAGTCGTACCATTTCGGCGGTGATGAGCTGGATCCTTTCGGCTTTGACCTGGATGGCGGAAGCGGTCAGAGCAGAAGACAGGGCGGAAAGCCGGGAGACCTGAGCGGCAGGAAAAAGCCGACACTTCCGGAGGAAGAGAATTCACTGCTGTGGTAAATGTTACAGCATATTTGGGAGGTCTGTATGGAGTATCATAGAAGAGGAACCATCTGGAACTGGTTTGGAATCGGTGTTGTACTGATGCTGATCGCTGCAATGCTTCTGAAGTAGGGATCAGGCTGTGGAAGGAATTTTGCGATTTTCCGGACAGAAAACGGATGAAGTAAAGGAGAAGATCCATGAAATGTAAAAACTGTGGGACGGAAATCCCGGATTTGCAGCCTTACTGCCCGAAATGCGGTTACGTACGGTACCGGGCAGAGAAAAGAGTGCCGGTATTCCTGATGAGCCTTCTGCTCTGCCTGGCAGGGACGGCAGCCCTGGTGCTGATCTGGTATTTCGGACTGTGATATTATGCGCCAAGGGTCAAATGGACAGAGGCCGTTGCAAAATAGTTCTTAGGAATTTCTGTATCCGGTGTACACCTGGATACCAGAAATCCCTTTGCACTATTCTGCAACAGCCTCTTTTTCGATTAACAGAGATTTCGTATCCAATGAGAAAACAGTTCGGGGATATACAATTTAAGCAGCCCGTCGGAACTGAAGCAGAAGCGAATGAACTGCCACAGCTGCAATCAGCAGAAGGCTGATATACTGGGACGTGGAGATTCCGAACATCATGCCGCGCTGTGTGTCATCATACCGCAGGAATTCCAGCAGAAATCTTGTCACTGCATAGAGGCAGAGATACCATTTCAAACAGTGCTTTCCTGAAAAACGGTTGATATAGACGAGAAGGAAGGCGGCAATCAGAAATTCCATGACTGCTTCTGCTGCCTGCACCGGAAAAAGAGGCACATCGTTGGGGGCAAAAATGGAATCATGGTATGTGATGGCAAATGGTCCGCTGTACGGTATGCCATAGCAGCAGCCGACCCGTGAGCAGCCCAGCCGTCCGAAGCCATGAGCCAGCGGAAGGCAGGGGAGAGCCTTATTCAGATACAGGATGACATCCACTTTAAAACAGTACCGGCAGATCAGAAAGCCGATCAGGCATCCGATCAGTCCGCCATAGAAGACAAAGCCGCCGGCCAGAAGTGCATTGAGATATTCCGTATCGCCGATGCGGTCCCACTGGATCTGATCGCGGGAGACAATGAAAAAGAGAACTTTTGCGCCGATGATAGCCAGAAGTCCGCTGACGGCGGCGATCAGAATCAGCATGTCAAAATTCAGGTGATATCTGCGAATCTGCAGCCAGCCAAGCAGTGCGGCTGCAAGTATGCCGATGACGATGAAGAGACCGTAATAGGCAATAAAATACTTTCCTGCAAAAAATCCAAGACTTTGTGAATACATAGATAGCTCCTCAGAAAAAGAAAAGGACAGTGAACTGTATTTTCTCACTGTCCCGGAATTATGTTGGTTTAGTAGTAAAGTCCGCTGCCGTATGCACAAGCCACACATCCCCAGCAGGCAATTGTGAAGATAAGGTTCAGAACAGTTCCGATGATAGAGCACACAAGACCTGCTGTAGCGATTCCTGCTCTGTCAGGGTTGCTCTTTCCCATAATACCGAGAATAATTCCTACAATGCCTACAACTGTACCGATGATTCCCGGATACAGACCTGCAACTCCAATGATGCATACAAGTGAGACAATACCTAATACCAGTGACGCAATGCCCATACTTTTTTCCTCCGTGAATTTATAAAAATTTTCTAAATAATTATATTATTTTTATAAACAGGTGTCAATACAGAAAAGCTTTGCATTGCGGAAAATACAGGAAAATAAGGGAAAAATGGGGGAATTAAGAATCCCTTAACAAATTTGTGAAGAGATTTTACATCCCCAGTATCCGGAGCAGTTCCTGTTCGTAATTTCCGGAAGACTGGTACATATGGTAGAGATAAAAATTCTCACCTTTCAGTGCGTACTTCGTAACCTCTTCCATCAGACAGTCCTGGGGATCGTCTGCGCTCAGATAACGCAGAACAAATCCGTCAAAAGGATCTTCCGGATGGATTGATGCAAATCCGCATTCCAGAAGGATCTGATTCAGCCGGTTTTCTGTAATTTCGAATCCGGAAGGCAGAGAGGAGGTACTGCCGAAAAACAGCAGAAAACAGATCAGTGTCGTCCGGTCAATATCGAGAGCTCCCTTGATATATTTCCGCACTGTATTTTCTCCTGAACGGTTTCGCTGGTACCCGCGGCTGCCGCCTTCCAGAGAGTAGATGGTATCCAGCTCCTTTTCATGGTTTTCCAGCTCCCGGATTTTCCGCTCAATCAGCTCATCGTCGGAGAGCTTTTTCAGTGCGGGATCGTACAGACGCAAAGATGCTGCCAGCTTCTGCCGCTGTTCCCTGGAAAGTGCATCCGGATTTCCGTAGTACTCCAGAAGGATATCAATCCAGTCCAGAGAGACGTATTCAAAGAAGTAGTAATTAAACGCATCAAAAATTTCACCGCAGGAAATGGAGGCATTCCGCAGAAACGCGCCAATACCGCGTCTGTCCGCAGTCTGCCGTTTCAGAGAACTGATGCCCTTGAACATTATCAGTTCGGCAAAATCGCTGTCCGTCAGCTTCCGTTCTCTGCCAATCGTTTCACAGCGGTCTATTTTTGCCAGCAGATAATAATACAGATATTTGCAGAAGTAATATCGTGTTTTCTCGCGGACCGTACTGAAGGAATCAGTATTGGCCAGAAGAAAGGCACGAAAACCATCACGCCCTTCCCGGATGCCGGCAATCCGTTTTTCCATCACACGGGTGAGATGGCGCGTCTCCAGCATATGGCGGTCGTCGCCGGAATTTTCCAGTACGTATCGCTCCAGCTCCGCGAAGGTTATTTTTGTGTCCTGAAAGTAATGCGGTTCATTTTCCGGAAGATTCCGTACTTCTTCACAGTCGGCGAGCAGTTCCTTCCATTCCTGATAGGAGAGATGATTCAGAAATGCAAAAATCAGGCCTGCTTCAAAAAAACTGCGGGAGTACAGAGGCATACAGCCGGAAGCTTTAAAATTCCGGTTCAGGTCTTCCAGACTGTCGCCTCTGGCAAAGCCGAGGGCAATGATGCGGTAGCGGAGCGGCACCTTGCTGACTGCTTTCAGATCGAAGGTCATGCAGTCCGCAAGCATCTGCTCTCCGGTACAGTCGTTCATAAATTCTGCGGCAATCCGGTCAAAGGCGGAAGGGCCGCTGGAGGTCTTTTTCATAGATATCAGTACTCCTTTTCTGTTCAGTCATAATGGAACTGACCGAAATAGCTGTGTTCTTTCATGGTCAGCTGAACTGTTTGTAAATAGTCATTCAGAACCTCGGAGTAGAAGCTGAAGTAGACGTCCCATTCTTTCTCTCCGGGGAGCTTGCTGAAAGAAATCCGCCCCAGAAACTGTCCCGGTTCATCCGGATCCGGATAATAGAAGGAAACAGACTGGAAGGAACTGTAATCCAGTTCTCCTTCTTCAAAAACCCGGGCAAGCAGTTCGACCAGATCTTCGGGAGAGAAGGTTTCGTCATACGGCAGAGTGATGCGCATCGTGTGTGTATAGGAATAGTCCTCTGTGCAGGATGCTTCGGGAAGAACGTCATGTATCACTGCTTCAATGCGGTCAGTCTCGGACGGATCAGGCATAATGGCTTCATTCTCTTCCTCCAGTTCATAATTCAGGCTGGAATCTTCCGATAAGCACTGGAGGTAATACAGTGTATACTGTACCGGCATTTCCGTCTCGGTGGTTCCTGCAATCAGAAGCCGGAACAGAGGCAGATTCTGATCGGTAATCGCGGGATCCGTCAGGCAGGAAGTATCGAAACGGACGCATCCGTCGGAGATCGGTTCATCGATTCTGCATTTTGCGAGCAGGTATCCGCCCTGGGTAAGGTAAAGCCAGGGAGAATCTGACTGTGCAATGGTTTCTGTGAGGGACAGGAGCTCTTCTGTTTTATATTCATTTCCGGAATAGTCAATCTGGAATATATACGTTCCGTCACCTTCCGGAAGCAGCTCATAAGATCCCAGATCACTGCAGTAGATGGAGGTCCAGTTGTCTGTTATGGAAAGTGTATTGCGAGTAAACAGCAGATCGCCCAGCATATCACTGTAATATTTCTGCTCGATTCGTATTACGATATTGTACGGATCACTGTTGGATACACCGAAGGCGTATGGAATACCGAGGGCATCCAGCCTTGTTTTGAAATCCGAAAGGGTGTGATACCAGACACCGCGGTTTTCTGCCGATCCATATTCTGAGTGTGTATAGAGCATATTGACGGCAGGCAGAGAGATTTCGTCCTCATTGTACTGATTCTCTCCGCCCATAATACTGCTCTGCGCATCTTCCCAGTCGGCCGCAATTTCGTACCGGAAAGTAAAGGCGGTGGAAAATTCTGAATCCGAGAAGGTGGAAAGCCGCAGCTCGGGAAGTGTTCCTTCCTGATCACACGTCACGTAAACGGTGTGAAAATCTTCCCCGGGATAAGCACGGATATAGCCGGTATTTGCCATTGCGGCATCCGGTACGAGATACAGTGCACCTGTGGACTGGTCCAGCAGTTCACTGATCCGGTCGGAACAGACATCGTTCAGCTCCAGCTCAATATACCGGCAGGAATCTGTTTCCGTATCCTCGTACATGGATGGATCTGTTCCGGGAATCATGCCGGTTTTCAGCTGCGCCGATACAACGTCATTGTCGGACAGATCAAAGGAAGACATGTTGCTGTCGCTGCAGACGGTATACTTCAGGGGTCTGGAGAGATAACGCCTTAAAATATAATCCGTATTTTTGCCGCAGAATACATCCAGTGGCATAGTGAGTGTAAGCTCACCGTCATTTTCTTTTATCAGATAATTGTTTTTTCCGGCCAGGAGTTCCACACGTTTCTCGATGACTTCGATAGCATCATAGTATTCTCTGGCTGACATGTCCTCGTTCGGTGTCAGCAGAACCGTTTCCGTCCGGACACCGCGGAATTTGAATTTTTCTGCATTCTGATTGATATAATACAGAATACCACCGGCAGCTGCACACAGAATCACTGCACCTGCACAGAGAAAAGCTGCTTTTTTCCGACTGACCTTTCCGCCCGGATCAGGCAGTTCTTCCGGCAGCTCCTTCCGGATGTCTTTAATAAGATCAGAGACAGACGGATACCGCTGCCGGAAATCAACGGCAAGGCCCTTTTTCAGGACTGCTTCCAGAGCCGGAGAAACGGCAATCCCAAGATCGGAGGGAAGCTTCAGTTCATCGAGAAACATACGCTGCAGAGCACCATCCGGCATCCGCCCCGTAATACACTCGTAAAGAACGGCGCACAGCGCATAGATATCGGTCCAGGGGCCCTGACTGCCGTTTCGGTCGTACTGCTCGCAGGGGGCATATCCGTTTTTGAGGATGACGGAACGTGTTTTCTCCGTATCGGCCAGATAATCGCGGGCAGCGCCAAAGTCGAGAAGCTTCAGCGATCCGTCTGCCATCACCATAATATTGTCCGGACTGATATCGCGATGAATGATGCCGCAGTCATGAATTTTTGCAAGTGTCTCTGCCAGCGGGAGAATCATGCGGAAAATTTTTTCCGCTTCGAAAATTCCATGCTCCTTCAGGTAATCCTTCAGAGTTGTACCGTCGAGGAAGTTCATGACGATATAGGCAGTGCCGTTTGCTTCAAAATAGTCTGTCACACCGACGATACCGGGTTCATCGATAAAATCTCCGATGATGCGGGCTTCGCGCAGAAAACGCTCCTTTGCTTTTTCGTAGACCTCTTCCTGGTCCCGTCCGGTAAACAGGATCTCTGAAGAGGTGCGGCAGTCCCGCGTGACAAATTCACGATAGTAAAATTCCTTAATCGCAACGCGGACATTGACTCTCTCATTTACTGCTTCGTATGTAATTCCAAATCCGCCTTCACCGAGGACTCTTCTGATCACGTACCGTTCGTCAAGAAGCGTGCCCGGGGCGAGTTGATAGTTCGGATAATCGGTCATGGCTGTGAAAACCTTTCTGTGGGGATGATAGTATTATCATACCATAAAAAGGGTTGCCTGACAAATGAGCCTGCCGTCGATTTTTCCGCGCTGTGCGCTCTCAAAATCGACGAAAATGATAGATCGTTGTTGAATCAGAAAATTCGTGTTAAACTGATAAAGAGGCTGAAAATACAGTGTGGAAAGGACAAAAACAGTCTGTATAAGGATAGCCGGAAGTGCGGAGGAGAAATATGATGCAGGACAGAATGCGTGGGGTGGCAGCAGAAATGGATGGACTTTACCCGATGGGAGAGTCTGTGCCCGGATCCGGAAAAAGAAAGGGTCCCGGGAGAAGCAGAAAGAATCAGGCAGGAAAAAGAAGAAATTCCGGAAGGAACAGGAGACGCAGGGGCAGACACGGAAGATTCCGTGGAGCAGCTGTTCTGGCGGTGGTGCTCCTGGCCGTGGCCTGTCTGATCGCAGCCGGTATTTTATTCTGGATGAAACGGGATAATACAGATCAGGTGACGGAACAGAATCTGTTGATTCTGAGCGCGGACAAATCGCGAATGGTGATCGGTGTGGAACATGAGGTTACTTTTTCTGTGGAATCACCGGAAGCGCTGAATGCTTCAGAAATGATTGTCAGTGACGAGAACGGAAGGGAAATTGTCCGGCTGGCAAGGCAGACAGGCGATGGTTCTGAAAACGTTCTGTTTACAGGAACGGCACGTTTCAGGGAAGATGAGCCGGCACAGTATACGCTGACGGGCAGAGCTGGAGAAAAAACAACAACGGATTACGTTTTAACATTTGTGCCTGAAGTTACAGAGGAGCAGATTACCGTAGGCCGGGATGTTTTTACAGATCTTGAAACGCACATGGCTCCGCTGGAGAACTCCGGTCAGGCAGAAGATGAAGAACTGATCCGCAATGCGGAGACATTTTTAAAGAATGACGGCAGAGTAGCTGCCGTGGATAATATAGATACAGGAGTACTTTTTACGACGTATAACGGGATTCAGGGAATCTATTTTCCGCCATCTGATGAGGATACGCTCAGTGCCGGCAGCTTTTCCCTGAATTCTGAAGAGACAGCCGCATTCAGCGGGGATGAAACGGTCTATGCCCCCACAGCGGAAGGCGATACTGCCGTGTCGTGGAATACGCCGGAAGGCTTTAAGACAGACAGCGGCCATTCCATTACAAACAGCAACGTGCTGGTGGGTGAATTGTACTATGGTTTTAATGAATACTCTGCTTTCAGCGATAAGAGGAAAAAGCAGTTTGCAGAAGGCGGGGAAAAGATTGCAAATGCGCTGGGAGGCTACAGTGTCTACCATACAGGAGTGGAGATGCTGGATGATATCTATCAGGGCAGGTGGGCAGAATACGGAACAGTGCTGATTCATACACATGGGAGTTATTTTGAGCATTACGGCAGAAACTTCGGTGTACTGCAGGTTTCGACAAATTCTGCGACAGATCAGGAGGTAATCAGAGCCTGGGCGTTGTCACAGGATCTGCGGCTTATGATGTATGCGGATACCCGCGGACCGTCCACAGCGGGACTGATTCTGGCCAACAGTGAAGGTGAGTATTTCATAACGACAGAGTTTATAAAAGAAATATATCAGGGAAAAAAATTTGAGAATACCGTATTTTATTTCGGAGCCTGCCAGTTTGGCAAAGATACGGATTTCCTGCAGTTTCTGATCAATCACGGGGCAAAGGTGACATTTTCCTATAAAGAGGATGTGGCTTCGCTGATCGTACGTCTCTGGCTGGAAAAAGTTATTGATTTTATGCTGGAACGTTCGGACGGACAGAGCCGGAACTGTGTCGGGGATCTGAAATCAGGTGATCTTGGTGGTGATTTTATGGAAAGTATCACCATTACACTGAAAAAGTATAAGGAACTCCAGCTGTATACGCCCGACGATCAGTTCACCTATGAAGGGTACGGAAGACTTGGCGGTTCTGTGATGTGCCTTGACAGGGACGGAAAGCTGCTGGAAGGGCAAAGCTGCTGTGTCCGCGCTTTCCGGTATGAAAACGGGCAGTATCACAGAGAGGCGGTTGCCTGGACTGCGGAAAACGGAAGCTTTGTTTTTGATAACCTGCGCTGGGGCTCTTACGTGCTGACCATTGGGAGCCCTTACGGAACCGGTACAAAAATATCCTGCTGCTTTGACGGTAAAGATGTATTTCTCAAAGAGCCTGTTGTACTTCAGACAGAAGCGGTCTCTGATTCGCAGCAGACGGAAACAGAAAAGGGGATGCCGGATGTAAAATGGTGGGATAAGTTCCGGGCGGAAGATGATCAGCAGACGGAAGAGGAGACAGATACAGGCCAGAGCAGCAGCGGAAATAATCCGGCAGATATTCAGAGTATATTTGAGGAATACATACAGACTGTACTCGTACCGCAGTATGGTGTCATGGATACGGGACAGCTGGAGGGAAAAGGCGGATACGGCAACTGTAACCAGACCTGGAATGCATCAGATCTTTCCGGACTTCTCTGTGCCGCAGTCAGGGATTTTGACAGCGACGGACAGGAGGAGCTTCTTACTGTGGGATTCACAACGGGAGAACCGGATGCTTACGGAGATGCGGATACAGACCTGATTCTCTGTATGTATGAATATGACAGCACCGCAGGTGTCCTTGCAGCTGCCCATCGTCAGATGAGGACAGCGAACGGATTTTTTGAGGGTAATATCGGGTACAGACAGATCGGAGTTTTCGCGTATGAGTATCAGGGCGGAACGTACATCGGAGTAGATACTCATGTGGATGCGAACAGCAGTGGATCTTCTCTGTCGGTATTTCAGTACGGAGGAACCGGTATTCAGTATATTTATGATCCGAATACCGGCGGTACAGCGAAAACCCTGGTCACAAGAGGCGGTACGGATTTTTCCTTCGTGACGGGTGTGTCCTATGAGATACTGGATGCAGGATGCTGGGTAAAATGGGAATATGCGGAATCAGATCAGCCGCTTTACAGTTATTCCGGATACGCTTCATGGAACAGTATCAGAGCGTATGAAGCGTACTCCTATGAGGCGAACAGTGCCTATGCAGAAACAAATCCGGAAATGACAGAATCGGAAAAGGCAGATTTTATGTCTGCCTACCAACAGCTGATTGCGGATATCGGACTGAATGTGAATGACGGCAGAATCGGAATGAGCAGCAACAGCGGCTGGCCGGATGAGAATTATTACGTGAATAATACGAAGACGAGCGATGTATACGCTGCGCAGGAGGGCAATATCGTTTTCCTTGCAGGAATGTATACGTTCTGTCCGAACCGTATGTATGAACGTGTCTTACTGGAGCGTCTTGACTATACCGGCAGCCTGGATCAGTACCGGCAGCATTGATTCGTGGCGCAGAAGAGACAGATTGCTGAAAACGAAGGAAGCAGTGGCCGGCAGAATCGGGATACGTATCCGAGGTGATTATTAAAAATTGAAAATCCGGACATAAAAAAGATTGACAAAACTGTTTGAAAGTAGTATATTGAACAAAAAGTTTAAAAAGTTAACACAGTAAACCGATGAAGCGGAAGTAACGGCAGTAATGCGCGCACAGAGAGTCCGGGAAGGTGAGAGCCGGGCCGAAAAGCAGATTGTCAAATGGGCCGCTGAGGGCGCAGTCAAAGGTGCAAGCCAAGTATTCTGCGACGTGAGGCATACGTAAGTTGCAGGAGATATGATAGTATCTCAGTAAGTGCACGAAGTATTTCGTGAATCAGGGTGGTACCGCGGAGTTTAGATTCGTCCCTGGCAGACCGGCAGGTCTGTCAGGGACTTTTTGTCGTACACGCTCCGCAGGGATGGGCAGCGATTCCGGGAAGAAAATTGTCAGCGTGAGCTGACCGGAACCGTGCGCCGGGTCTCATGTGCGTTCCGACGGAATCCGTGAAAGGAAAATATAAAAAAGGAAACACTCAGGAGTGTACCTGAACAAAGCCGCAGCAGGTGCGGCAGATAAAGAGGAAATACTCAGGAGTATACCTGAACAAAGCCGCAGCAGGTGCGGCAGATAAGGAGGAGCTATGTATCCGTCATTAGAACAGGCAAAACAGATTGCAGCTTCCGGTGAGTACCGGAGAATTCCGGTATGCAGGGAACTTTTATCCGACCGTTTTACAACAATTGAGGTGATGCGGACGCTGCGGGCGGCCAGCAGTCACTGTTATCTGCTGGAAAGCGCCGAATCCCATCAGCAGTGGGGCAGATATTCCTTTCTTGGTTATGCGCCGACGCTTGAAATTACATGTATGAACGGAATTGTGAAAATCCGGAAAGGAGAGGACATCTGTACCGGGCGGGGAGCGGTTACGGAAGAAATCAGGCAGGAAAGTCCGCAGGATGTCATCCGGGAGGTACTGCAGGAGTACAAAAGTCCCAAAATGGAGGGGATGCCGCCGTTTACGGGAGGTCTGGTGGGATATTTCTCTTATGACTATATCTGCTACAGTGAACCGACACTGAAGCTGGGCGGTGAGGATCGGGAAGCTTTTCAGGATGTGGATCTGATGCTTTTTGACCGTGTGATTGCATTTGACAATTACAGACAGAAACTGATTCTGATCTGCGGTGTGTCGGTGGAAAACCTGGAGCAGTCCTACCGCCGGGCGGAAAAGAAGCTTCAGGAGATGGAAGAACTGTTAAAAAGCAGCGTGAAAGCATATTTTCCGCCGATCCGTCTGGAAGAGGAGATCCGGCCCTGTTTTCCGAAAGAGCGGTATGAAGGGATGGTGGAAAAAGCAAAGCATTATATCCGGGAAGGTGATATCTTTCAGGTTGTTCTCTCCAATCCCATGGAAGCAAAAGCGGAGGGAAGTCTGTTTGACACGTACCGTATTCTGAGAACCACCAATCCTTCGCCGTATATGTTTTATTTTACCAGTGACGATATTGAACTGGTGGGAGCTTCCCCGGAGACGCTGGTGAAGCTGGAGGACGGAATACTGCATACCTTCCCACTGGCCGGAACGAGACCGAGAGGAAGAGACCGCGAAGAGGACCGGAGACTGGAAAAGGAGCTGCTGGCGGATGAGAAAGAACTGGCAGAGCACAATATGCTGGTGGATCTCGGAAGAAACGACATTGGAAAGATCAGTGAAATCGGCAGTGTGCATGTGGAAAAATATCTTTCCATCGAGCGGTACTCTCACGTAATGCACATCGGCTCAACAGTGGCCGGCCGGATCCGTTCCGATAAAGACGCTGTAGATGCGGTGGATGCCATCCTTCCGGCGGGAACGCTTTCCGGAGCGCCGAAGCTGCGTGCCTGCCAGATTATTGACGAACTGGAAGGAAGAAAACGGGGCGTGTACGGCGGGGCAATCGGTTATCTTGATTTTACTGGAAATCTCGATACGTGTATTGCAATCCGGCTGGCATTTAAGAAAAACGGACGTGTAACCATCCGGTCCGGAGCGGGGATTGTGGCTGACAGCGTGCCGGAAAAAGAATTTGAAGAGTGCTGCAACAAGGCAAAAGCAGTGGTCAGCGCACTGAAGCAGGCAGAGGAGGGAGCAGAATGATTTTACTGATCGATAATTATGACAGCTTTTCTTACAATCTGTATCAGCTGGCGGGAACGATACGGCCTGACATTCGGGTGATCCGGAATGATGCATATACGGCAGAAGAAATTGAAAAAATGCATCCTGACGGAATTATTATTTCTCCCGGCCCGGGCCGGCCGGAAGATGCCGGTGTCTGTATCGATGTGATCTGTCGTCTGGCAGGAAAGGTGCCCATACTGGGCGTCTGCCTGGGACATCAGGCAATCTGCAAAGCTTTTGGCGGCACCGTATCCTACGCAAAGGAACTGATGCACGGCAAACAGTCTGAGCTGACGGCAGAATCGGACAGTTTGCTGTTTCGAAACATAAAAATGCCCTTTCCGGTTGCCAGATACCATTCCCTGGCAGCTCTGGAGGAGACCCTTCCCGATGAGCTGAGGGTGACAGCCAGAACAGCAGACGGAGAAGTGATGGCAGTGGAACACAGAACGTATCCCGTATATGGCGTACAGTTTCATCCGGAATCCGTGATGACTCCGGACGGAATGCAGATAATAAAAAATTTTATGGAGGCATTGAATCATGATTAAAGAAGCGATTATTAAACTTTCCAGAAAAGAAAACCTCAGTTACCAGGAAGCAGAAGCAGTAATGAACGAAATTATGAGCGGAGAAGCATCTCCGGTACAGATGTCATCCTATCTGACGGCACTTGCAATGAAGGGCGAAACAATCGATGAAATCACAGCGTCGGCAGCCGGAATGCGCAGTCACTGTCTGAAACTCCTCCATGAGATGGACGTGCTGGAGATCGTGGGAACGGGCGGGGACGGTTCCAATTCCTTTAATATTTCCACAACAGCAGCCATGGTCATCGCTTCGGCCGGCGTTCCGGTGGCAAAACACGGAAACCGGGCAGCCTCTTCCAAAAGCGGTGCGGCAGATGTGCTGGAATCCCTTGGGGTGAAAATTACAGTGCCTCCGCAGAAGAGCGCCGAAATGCTGAACAAAATCAATATCTGTTTCCTGTTTGCCCAGAATTACCATATTGCCATGAAATACGTGGCACCCATCCGGAAAGAACTGGGAATCCGCACCGTTTTCAATATCCTCGGTCCGCTGTCCAATCCGGCAGGTGCCAATATGGAGCTGATGGGCGTGTTTGATGAGTCGCTTGTGGAGCCGCTGGCACAGGTTATGAATAATCTCGGTGTCACCCGCGGTATGGTGGTGTACGGTCAGGATAAGCTGGATGAAATCTCCATGAGTGCCCCGACGACGGTGTGCGAGATCAGAGACGGAGCTTTCCGGTCTTATGTCCTGACACCGGAGCAGTTCGGTTATGAGCGATGCCGAAAAGATGATTTAAAGGGCGGAACACCGAAGGAAAATGCAGAAATTACAAAGTCGATACTGAACGGAACAGAGAGAGGGCCGAAGCGTCAGGCGGTCTGCCTGAATGCAGGTGCAGCACTGTATATTGCAGGAAAGGCAGAAAGCGTTGAGGAAGGTGTCAGAATAGCGGAACAGCAGATTGACAGCGGAGCGGCAATGAAAGTTCTGGAAGATTTTATCAGAGAGAGCAATCAGGAGTAAGGTGCAATGAATATTTTACAGGAAATTGCAGAAAAAACAGTGGAACGTATTGAGCAGGAGAAACGCCTGGTATCTGCGGAGACGGTGCGTCGGGAAGCGGAGAGAATTCACAGGGAGCAGGCGGATCAGGATTTTGCATTTGAAAAAGCGCTGGCTGCAGACGGGATTTCTTTTATCTGTGAGGTGAAGAAGGCTTCTCCGTCAAAAGGGCTGATTGCAGCAGAATTTCCGTATCTGAAAATTGCACAGGATTATGCGCAGGCAGGAGCTTCTGCGGTTTCCTGCCTCACAGAACCATTCTATTTTCAGGGACGCGATCAATATCTGAAGGAAATCAGTGAAGCCGTGAAGATACCGGTGCTGCGAAAAGATTTTACCGTAGATGAA
The DNA here is from genome assembly GCA_034093895.1 of Candidatus Choladocola sp. Classification (GTDB taxonomy): domain Bacteria; phylum Bacillota; class Clostridia; order Lachnospirales; family Lachnospiraceae; genus Choladousia. The sequence goes on from JAXEBU010000061.1 coordinate 15,645, forward strand.
TATATGATTTATCAGGCCAGAGCGCTGGGTGCAGGAGCGATCCTTCTGATCTGTGCAATTCTTGACGACGGGCAGCTGAAGGCTTACGGCCAGCTGGCAGCTGAGCTTGGACTGTCTGCGCTGGTGGAGGCCCATTCGGAGGAAGAGGTGGAGCGTGCTCTCGCATCGGGTGCAAAAATTGTCGGTGTGAATAACAGAGATCTCCGGACGTTTCAGGTGGATATCAACAACAGCATCCGCCTGCGCAGGCTGGTGCCGCCGGAAATTCTTTTCGTATCAGAAAGCGGAATCCGCACGGAAGCAGATATCAGGAAACTGAGAGAAAACGGTACGGATGCGGTTCTGATCGGTGAGACGCTGATGCGTTCAGAATCGAAGAGAGAGCTGCTGCGAAGTTGGAGAGAAGCATGACTGAAGAAAAGAAAAAAATCAGAATCAAAATATGCGGGCTTTCCAGAGCAGAAGACATTGCATACGTCAATGAAGCGATGCCGGATTACTGCGGATTTGTGATCAATGTGCCGAAGAGCAGACGAAATACGGTGCCGGATCAGGTGCGGGCACTGGTTCAGAAGCTTTCTCCGGCGATTATTCCGGTAGGTGTGTTCCGGGATGAAGTCATCGACACAGTGGAAGAACTGCTCAGGATGGAACGATCCGGATCGCCCAGCTTCACGGTCATGAGGATGAAAGCTACATCAGGGAATTGAAATCCCGGGGAGATTATACGGTGATCCGGGCATTTAATGAGACTTCCTTCGACCAGGCGGGCAGAAGCAGTGCGGATTACGTGCTGCTGGATCACGCTGCGGGAGGAACGGGAGAGACCTTTGACTGGTCACTTGCCCGGAAGGTAAAACGACCGTTTTTTCTGGCCGGAGGCATCGGCCCGGAGAATCTGGAGGAAGCGCTTACCTGCGTACAGCCCTGGGCTGTGGATTTAAGCAGCAAAGTAGAGACGGACGGAAGGAAGGACAGAGAAAAAATACTGGCGGCGGTACAGGCAGTGCGCCGGTGGAACGGGCAGTAGACACGGATTCAGAATGCATGGAAACGGTGCGGCAGAGAAACGCGCCGGGACAGAAAGAATAGAAATAAGGAGACAGACGATATGAGCGGAAGATTTGGAATTCACGGCGGGCAGTATATTCCGGAAACACTGATGAACGCTGTGATTGAACTGGAAGAAGCGTACAATCATTATAAAGATGACCCGGAATTCAACCGGGAACTGACAGAGCTGCTGAATGAGTATGCAGGCAGGCCGTCCAGACTGTATTACGCAAAGCGGATGACGGAAGATCTGGGCGGAGCAAAGATTTACCTGAAAAGAGAGGATCTGAACCACACGGGAGCTCACAAAATCAATAACGTGCTGGGGCAGGTGCTTCTTGCAAAAAAGATGGGAAAAACGAGAGTCATCGCAGAGACAGGTGCGGGACAGCACGGTGTGGCGACGGCAACGGCGGCTGCTCTGATGGATATGGAATGTGAAGTTTTCATGGGAGAAGAGGATACGAAGCGCCAGGCACTGAATGTTTACCGGATGCGGCTGCTGGGAGCTCAGGTACATGCGGTTACCAGCGGTACGGGTACACTGAAGGATGCCGTGTCCGAGACGATGCGTGAATGGACGAAGCGGATCGATGACACTCATTACGTTCTCGGTTCCTGTATGGGACCGCATCCGTTCCCGACCATTGTGCGTGATTTCCAGAGCGTGATTTCAAAAGAAATCAAAGAGCAGCTTATGGAAAAAGAAGGGAAGCTTCCGGATGCAGTGCTGGCCTGTGTGGGAGGAGGCTCTAATGCCATCGGTGCTTTCTATCATTTTATCGGAGATGAGAGTGTGCGGCTGATCGGATGTGAGGCCGCAGGACGCGGAGTAAATACGGCGGAAACGGCTGCAACCATCGCAACAGGAAAGCTGGGCATATTCCACGGTATGAAGTCCTATTTCTGCCAGGATGAATACGGACAGATTGCACCGGTCTATTCCATTTCCGCAGGCCTCGATTATCCGGGAATCGGTCCGGAGCATGCGTACCTGTACGATAAAGGCAGAGCAGAATACGTGGCTGTAACGGATGAAGAAGCGGTGGAAGGCTTTGAGTACCTGTCACGGCTGGAGGGAATCATTCCTGCCATCGAGAGTGCGCACGCAGTAGCATACGCAAGAAAGCTGGCTCCGACCATGGATAAGGATCAGATTATTGTGATTAATATTTCGGGCCGCGGCGATAAAGACTGCGCAGCCATTGCAAGATACAGAGGGGAGGATATCCATGAGTAAGATACAGAAAGCGTTTGAGAAAGGGAAAGCATTTATCCCGTTTATCACCTGCGGAGATCCGTCTCTGGAGGTGACAGAACAGCTGGTTTATGAGATGGAAAAAGCAGGAGCAGACCTGATTGAGCTGGGAATTCCGTTCTCCGATCCGACAGCGGAGGGCCCGGTGATTCAGGAGGCAAATCTGAGAGCGCTGACAGGAGGCGTGACCACCGACAGAATTTTTGATATGGTGAGAAAAATTCGCCGGAACACAGGGATTCCCCTGGTGTTTATGACGTATGCCAACGTGGTTTTTTCCTACGGAATTGAACGGTTCGTAAAGACAGCGGCCCGGGTCGGTATGGACGGAATGATTCTTCCGGATGTTCCCTATGAGGAGAAGGAAGAATTTGCCGCCGTCTGCCGGGCGCACGGACTGGAATTCATTTCCCTGATTGCGCCGACCTCGCATCAGAGAATAGCAGCCATCGCATCGTCTGCAGAAGGATTTGTTTACTGTGTATCCTCTCTTGGCGTCACCGGTGTCCGCACAGAAATCACCACAGACATCGGGGAAATGGTTGGCCTTGTAAAAGAAAACAGCAGTCTGCCCTGTGCCGTCGGCTTTGGAATATCCACACCGGAGCAGGCGAAAAAAATGGCACGGTATGCGGACGGTGTCATTGTGGGTTCAGCCATTGTAAAACTCTGCGGACAGTATGGAAAGGACTGTGTTCCTTATGTGGCTGCATACGTGAAATCAATGAAAGAAGCGTTGTGCTGAAACCATCTTTTGATTTCATCATGAAGCGCAGGAGCTCCCGGCTCCGGATGTGTCGGCTTGCCGACTGTCCGGAGCCGGAACTTTTTCGTCATACAGATAACTTCATTTCCTATACGACAAAAACACTCTGCAGGGATGGGGAGCTATTGCAGTCTCGCGTGCGTTCGACTTGAATTTCAGGAAGAGATTGAAAACAGAGCAGGATATGTTATCATAGTGATATGCGGCTGTCCTGCAGAGAAACTGCAGTGTCCGCTTTACTTTCAGATTGCGAGGAGGATATCTGTTTATGAAAAAGAAAATAATACTGCCGAAAGTTCTGCCCGTCATTCTGGCTGTTTCCTGTCTTCCCTTATCACCGGTATTGGCTGCATCAGGAGAGCCGGCCGCAGAAAAGAACTCTGCGGATACATCGGAACTGTCTGCAGAGGATGGCCTGTTCGGAGCATTCGAGACGGTAACGCTGGACGGAGATGCGGAAGATCAGGATATATTTACGGAAGCCGATCTGAATATGGTGAATATCTGGGGAACATTCTGCGGACCGTGCATCAGGGAGATGCCGGCTCTGGGAGAGATTGCGGAAGAATATGAAGAAAAAGGACTGCAGCTGATCGGCATTATTACGGATGTTACAGAAGCGGAAAATGAGACGGCACTGGAGATTGTGGACTACACGGGAGCTGACTATACGCATCTGGTACTTTCTGAGACGCTGATGCAGGGATATCTGGCAGAGGTGCAGGCCGTTCCGACTACGGTGTTCCTGGACAGGGAAGGAAAACAGGTGGGAGAAGTTTATGTGGGCTCCCGCTCCAAAGAGGACTGGTGTGAAATCATTGACGGACTGCTGGAACAGGAAGAAGAGACGGAAAATTAGAGGCTGATCTGAAAATGGAAAAGAAAACGAAAACCATAACAGAGAAAAGTACAGACAGAAAAATTTGGTGGATCCGGGGCGTTCTGGTGGCAGCAGGAATTCTTCTGATGGGAATCGGTATTGCGCGCGGAGAACCGGAAACGATCTTTCTGAAAGCGACGAAAATATGTCTGGAGTGTATCGGAATTGGGTGACTGGATAAAGAAAAGCAGGGAAAAAATGAGGCTCTGGGTTCAGCTTGCATTTACTGCCCTGACGAACGGATATGTGATCGGATTTATGAAAGGGAAAATCTATACGGGCCCGCTGAAAAATCTGTGTGTACCTGGCCTGAACTGTTATTCCTGTCCCGGCGCGCTGGGGTCCTGCCCCATAGGCTCCCTGCAGGCGGTACTTGGAAACAGGAATTACAGAGTATCCTTTTATATTCTGGGCTTCTTTCTGGTGGTGGGATCCGTATTCGGAAGATTTGTCTGCGGCTGGCTCTGTCCCTTTGGGCTGGTACAGGATCTTCTGCATAAAATACCATTCCCCATTAAACGGAAAAATCTTCCGGGGCATCGGAAACTGGTATGGATCAAATATGTGATTCTGGCTGTTTTTGTGATACTTCTGCCGCTTTTTGCCACAGATTTTCTGGGACAGGGAAAACCCTGGTTCTGTCAGTACATATGCCCCGGAGGGACGCTGTTTGGCGGGATTCCTCTCGTATCTGCCAGTGAAGCGCTGCAGCAGGCGGCCGGATTTCTGTTCCGGTGGAAGGTGCTGCTGCTGATTGTATGTCTTGTGGGAGCAATGATGATTTACCGCCCCTTCTGCAAGTATGTCTGTCCGCTGGGCGCGGTGTACAGCTTTTTTCAGCCCATTGCATTTTATCATTATGAGGTGGATCAGGAGAAATGTACAGCCTGCGGAAAATGCCGGAACGTCTGCGGTATGGATATTGAGGTGTGGAAGGAGCCGAATAACCGGGAGTGTATCCGATGCGGCTCCTGCGTCAGAAACTGTCCTCACGGGGCAATCTGCGGCGGGTGGAAGCACCGGTAATACCATGACAGGTTCTTTTGGTCTTGCCATCAGTTGCATTACGGGTTAAAATAGGCGTGACTGCCAGTCACAAAGCAGTCAGGCAGCGATTTTACGGCTCAGGAATAGAAACGGAGACAGGATATGATTTTTGATACACATGCGCATTATGATGATGATGCGTTTGATACAGACAGAGACGAATTGTTTGAAACGATGGAGCGGGCCGGTATTGGCTGTATTGTGAATGTGGGCGCATCACTGCGCGGCGTGCAGGCAAGCCAGGAGCTGGCAAAACGGTATCCCTTCGTTTATGCGGCGGCGGGTGTTCATCCAGACGAGGTGGGAGCAATGAATGAAGAAAAGCTGCAGTGGCTCTATGCGCTCTGCCGGGAACCGAAAACGGTGGCGGTGGGTGAAATCGGACTGGATTATTACTGGGATAAAGAGTCTCATGAACTGCAGAAGGAATGGTTTGTCCGTCAGCTTCAGATGGCAAAGGATGTGGGACTTCCGGTCAATATTCACAGTCGGGATGCAGCACAGGATACTTTTGACATTATGAAGAAGGAGCACGCAGGCACTACGGGAGGGATTATTCACTGTTTTTCCTCCTCCGCGCAGATGGCGCTGGAATACGTGAAGCTGGGCTATGAGATCGGAATAGGCGGAGTCGTTACATTTAAGAATGCGCGTGTGATGAAGGAAGTGGCAGCTGCCGTTCCCCTGGAGCATATTGTGATTGAGACAGACTGCCCCTATCTGGCACCGGCTCCCAACCGGGGCAAACGGAATTCTTCCCTGTATCTCCCACTTGTGATCGGGGAGATTGCCCGGATTCGCGGAATTACACCACAGGAGGTAGAGGAGGCCACGTATGAGAATGCGCTGCGCGTTTATGCAGGGACTGCAGCAAAATGAATCCGGAACGCGTGGAGGAGCAGCCTGCGTTTATGAGGAGGCAGCGATTGCGGATTCCGGGGGTCCGCTTTACCTAGAATGGAGCAAATATGGAAAAACTTTCAAATCCACAGAAAACAATAGAAGTGATACAGAAGCACGGTTTTGATTTTCAGAAAAAATTCGGACAGAATTTTCTGATTGATCCCCATGTGCTGGACAAAATTATCCATGCGGCTGAAATTACAAAGGATGATTTTGTGCTGGAGATCGGGCCGGGAATCGGCACCATGACTCAGTATCTGGCGGAAGCGGCCAGAGAGGTTACTGCGGTGGAAATTGACCGGAATCTGATCCCGATCCTGGAGGAGACGCTGGCAGAGTATGATAATGTCACGGTAATCAATCAGGACGTTCTGAAGACGGATATAGCAGCCCTTGCCCGTGAACGGAATCAGGGCAGACCGATTAAGGTGGTAGCCAATCTGCCCTACTATATTACGACACCGATTATTATGGGACTGTTTGAAAGCAATGTGCCGATTGCCAGCATTACGGTCATGGTTCAGAAGGAGGTGGCTCAGAGGATGCAGGCAGAGCCGGGGACGAAGGACTACGGGGCGCTTTCCCTGGCGGTGCAGTATTATGCAAAGCCTTACATTGCAGCTAATGTTCCGCCAAACTGTTTTATTCCGCGGCCGAACGTGGGCAGTGCTGTGATCCGACTGACGCGCTATCAGGATCCGCCGGTGGCGGTTCGTGACGAAAAGCTGATGTTTGCTCTGATACGGGCATCCTTTAATCAGAGGAGAAAAACGCTGGTCAACGGTCTGAAAAATTCCTCGGAGCTTTCTTTTGAAAAAGAAGAAATTCTGGATGCACTGCGCCGGATCGGACTTTCAGAAAACGTCCGCGGTGAGACACTGACGCTTGATCAGTTTGCCGCACTGGCAGATGCACTGTTATCGGGGGAATAATGAACCGGGAAATACGTGAGATAAGGAGAAGGGTATGGTCAGAGAAGAGCATTTCAGTTTTATTTCGAACCAGGGAACCGTCAGAAGCCATGGAATGAGGTGGATTCCGGAGGGAGAAGTGAAGGCGGTTCTTCAGATTTCCCATGGGATGTCAGAACACATCGAACGGTATCGGGAGTTTGGAACGTATCTGGCAGAGAGGGGCATTCTCGTTACGGGACATGATCATCTCGGCCATGGAATATCTGTGCAGACAGAGGAGGATTACGGATATTTTGCGGAAGAGAACGGAAACCGGGCGCTGATCTGGGATCTGCACAGAGTTTTTACTCTGACGCGGAAAAAGTACGGAAATGTACCGTATATTCTGCTGGGACACAGCATGGGCTCTTTTCTGGCCAGGCAGTATATCTGTATTTACGGATCGGAACTGGACGGTGCGGTTATCTGCGGCACCGGAGATCAGCCGCGGGCTGCGGTGCGGGCAGGGCTTTGTCTGTGCAGGGCAGAAGCCAGACTGTTTGGATGGCGCCATCGAAGCCGGCTCCTGCGCTGGATGTCATTTGGCAGCTATAATGCCAGATTTCGTCCGAACAGGACGGACAGTGACTGGCTGTGCAGCCGGGACGAGGTGGTGGATCAGTACATAGCTGACCGGTGGTGTGGCTTTCCGTTTACCGTAAACGGGTATTACAATATGTTCCTCGGGATGTACAAGATCAGCCGCAGCGAATACCTGGAGCGGATGCCAAGGGAGCTTCCTGTGCTGCTGATTGCAGGGGAGGAGGATCCGGTGGGAGACTTCGGAAAAGGTGTGCGCAGAGTGGAACGGAAGTTCCGCGATATGGGAATGCGGAATGTGGAGTGCAGGCTGTATCCCGGTGACCGCCACGAGCTGCTCAATGAGAAAGACCGGCTGCAGGTATTTACGGATCTTCTTGACTGGCTGGACAGAAATGTTTTTTAAAAAGCAGAATCAGTAAATTAATAAGGGCTGTTACAGAATAGATACAAAAGGATTTCCGGTATCCAGGTGTACACATGTCTGAGACATCTGTCCGAACAGAACGGATGTTATCCGTTTGGTGCGGACGGATGTCAGGAAGACAAGGTGAACACCGGATACCGGAAATCTCTGAATGCTATCCTGCAACGGCCCTTTTGTCCCGTGGCTCATATTTATTATGAATCGGTTTATTCGATGGCCAGCAGCGCTTTCTTTTCAAAATTGCTGTTCATATCAAATGGAAGCACGAAGGTGTCTCCTGCGAGGTAGAAGGTATCTCCGATATAGAGACCGCGCATGGTGTTATACTTTGCCTGACTGGCGAGCATATCCTCATAAAAATCGTACAGAAGCTCCCTTACAAAGCCGTTTTCCGGATCATAGGAGAATACCATGTACCGGTTGTCACAGTAGAATCCGATCAGATTTTTTTCCGGTTCCACCAGAATGGATTTGTAGTCTTCAATGGCCGGACACCAGGTAATGCCTGGAATTACGAGCCGGTGTACTTCCGTCACGCTGGTCGGATCGGAGATATCAAACATGGACAGCTTCAGTCCGGAGACGGAGCCGGTGTTTTCGTCTGCCTCATATCCGATGCCAAGCAGCAGATTTTCTCCATACAGATGCAGATAGGAAGAGAAACCGCTGATTTTCAGCTCGCCCAGTACTCTGGGGTTGGACGGATCAGAGAGATCCACGGAAAAAAGAGGATCTGTCTGGCGGAAGGTGACAAAGTAGCAGATATCGCCGAAAAATCTGGCAGAACGGATCGTTTCTCCTTCTGCAAGTCCTTCCACTGCCCCGATCTGTTTCAATGATTCATCCAGAACGTACAGGCTGTTGTGTTCTTCCCAGTTCTGTGAATAGTACTCTCCGGTAAATTCACTGATCAGATCACGTACGATATTCAGGTCATCGCCGTAATACGTCGTGACAACGCGCAGTTTCCCGTCGTACTCATTCATGGAGAAGGAATTGTTCAGGTATCCTCTTACAGAACCGGCTGCGACACCGGTGATACAGCCGTTTTCATAGTGAAATTTTGTAATTTCAGTTCTGGCCTGTGAGGAACGGTACATTTCATTTGCAATATAAATATTGTCTGTGCTCACGTAAAAATTCGATGCGCCTGATACGAGAATCTTCGTATCTGTTATCCCGGATGGCTGTTCCGTATTCACAGAAGAAATAACGAGACAGGTGCTGTCTGTCAGGGAATCCGGAATATAAAAGTCGGATGCTGCTGCTTCTTTTCCGTTGATTCTCGGTGCGATCGTGCTGTCTTCATACGTATCAGAGATGGAAGGCCGGTAGGAAGTAAACAGGTAAATCCAGGAACCGTTTTTTCTGGAATCCCGGTAATATCCTTCCTGCGTTACCGTGCCGAGAAGAGCAGGCGCACTTCGGTCTGAGATATCGTAGGTACGCAGTACGGCCTGTTCTGATGTACTTGTGTAGTAAACTTCACTGTCGTTTTCCAGTGTCGTACTGTATTCTGTCGTGATGATGGCAAGGGTGTCCCCGTCGAGATACATCTCCTGTACAGACGCGTCTGCCGGACCGTTCAGTCCGGTAACGCTGACTGTCTCAAGACGGTCACCGTCTGCCTTCACAATGGCAAAGGAGCCGTTCTGGCGGAGAATATAGATCCAGCTGCCGTCCGTTTTCACAATATCTCCTTCATCCACACCGAGTTCCTGCAGATTGGTGGTGGAGAAATCACCGGCAGCTTTTCCGGTGCCGGTATCATACATTGCGGTATCGGCAGTCATGGTGGCAGAGAGTTCCGGCATGGCTTCTGCATCTTCTTCGTATACGATACTTCCCCTTGCACCGTTGGCAGCTGTGAAGGAAGATCCGATCTGGTCGTACAGTGTACGGTAGATTTCCTGATAGTCCGTGGCATAAGTAAAATTATCAGAGGGAGGAAGATAACCGGATTTTGTTTCCTCTGCTGTAACGGCAGATTTCTGTGAAGATGCGTCCTGCCCGGACCAGGTTATATCGGAATCAGCGGAAGGCTCTGTGTCTGCGCGGACAGCGGAATCAGCGGAAGGTTCTGTGTCTGCCCGAGCTGCTTCTTTGGCTGTGAAGGTATCTGCTGCCGCAACTTCACCGTTTCCCTCTGTTTCTCTGAGATCGGAGATTTGTTTTGCCTGCCATGCTACGGTCAGGCAGAGCGCAAATACAGCGGCCATGCTGCCCCAGCGGACCGCAGAGCGGAAAAGGGTTCTGCTCTTTTGGGGGCGATTTGTTTTTTCTGGTTCCTGAAGAGCGGGTGTTTCATTTTCTGCGTTTTTCTCCTGCTTTTCGGACAGGAGCATCTGCTCAATGGCATCCGGCTGCAGAGAGGCAGGCGGTGTGATATCCTGAGCATCATCGAATATTTTTTTCATGAAATCTTTTTCGTTCATGGGGATCTCCTTTCCTGAATTCTATATAAGCTGTGCTTCCATTTTTTTCAGTGCCCGGCTCTGGCGTGAGCGGACTGTGTTTGGATTCATATTCAGAATAGTGCCGATCTCCTGACTGGAGTAACCGGCAAACACACTCATGGAAACAATCATCCTGTCTTCGTCGGACAGGGATGTAAATGCACGGCGGACGTCCGTCTGCTCCCAGAGCTCAGGAGCGGGACTGCCAAGTGACTCGTCCAGCTCTTCTTCCCGGCGGGTATACTGACGGATACGGCGGCTGCATTTGGCAGTCAGAATGCGGAAGATCCAGGATTTGAAGGATTCAGCCTCCCTCAGATTCCGGATCTGTGCAAATGCGTCGATAACAGTTTCACTGACTGCGTCTTCTGCATCCTGTGCATGATGCAGTGTATAAAGTGCAAAGCGGTACAGATCTTTGTATACCGTTTCGTACAGCTTTGCAAAGGCGTGCGCATCGCCTGTTCTGGCCTGTCGGACAAGCTCATACGTCTGCTTCATAATTGTCTCATTCCTCCCATTTTTCTCCTTACAAACGGATTTCAGATCAGTCGTTAACGATCCGTTCTGTATATTAAGTGTCCGAAAACCTGCATTCTGTTGCAGGCAGATGAAAAGAATTTTTCAAAATCCGTATATAGCCAGTATAAAGGTATGAAACGGGAAGAGCAACCTTTTCGTTTTTGCCTTGCAGGAAAAGGGAAAAGCAGATATAATAAAAGGTAAATCTACGCCAAAGGGGGCGATGCGTGCAAAGATCCGTGCGCAAATCCTGCCTTTTGGATGAAATAAGGGAGTTTATCCCGGAAGAAGGAGAAAAAACATGGACTTTACAACAGTGAGAGAATTATACCGCAATAGCGATGCTTATACAGGCAAAGAAGTGACGGTAGGCGGATGGGTGCGCAGCATCCGGGATTCCAGAACATTTGGTTTTATTGTACTGCATGACGGAACCTTTTTTGAGACGCTTCAGATTGTATATTCTGATAAACTCGAGAACTTTGCGGAGATTTCAAAGCTGAATGTGGGCGCAGCCATTATTGTAAAAGGAACACTGGTTGCCACACCGAATGCAAAGCAGCCTTTTGAAATTCAGGCAGACTCCGTTGCAGTGGAGGGAGTTTCCACGCCGGATTACCCGATGCAGAAAAAACGCCATTCTCTGGAGTATTTGAGAACGGTTCCCCATCTGCGCCCGAGAACGAATACATTCCAGGCTGTATTCCGCGTCCGTTCCCTGATTGCCTATGCGATTCATAAATTTTTCCAGGAGCGCGATTTCGTCTATGTACATGCACCGCTGATTACCGGCAGTGACTGTGAAGGCGCAGGAGAGATGTTTCAGGTAACGACACTGGATCTGAACAATGTCCCGAAGAATGATCAGGGAGAGATTGACTACTCGCAGGATTTCTTCGGAAAAATGACGAACCTTACCGTCAGCGGCCAGCTGGATGTGGAAGCTTTTGCACAGGCCTTCCGCAATGTATATACGTTCGGACCGACCTTCCGCGCCGAGAATTCCAACACGGCACGCCACGCTGCAGAGTTCTGGATGATCGAGCCGGAGATTGCCTTTGCCGATCTTCAGGATGATATGATACTGGCAGAAGACATGATCAAGTATATTATCCGTTACGTGCTGGAGAACGCTCCGGAGGAGATGAACTTCTTCAACTCTTTTGTGGACAAGGGGCTGCTTGACCGCCTCAACCACGTGCTGAATTCCGAGTTCGGACACGTGACTTATACGGAAGCCATCGGGATTCTTGAGAAGAATAATGACAAATTTGAGTATAAGGTATCCTGGGGCTGTGATCTGCAGACAGAGCATGAACGGTACCTGACAGAGCAGGTATTCAAAAAGCCGCTGTTCGTGACAGATTACCCGAAGGATATCAAGGCTTTCTATATGAAACTGAACGAGGACGGCAAGACTGTTGCAGCCATGGACTGTCTGGTGCCGGGCATCGGTGAAATCATCGGCGGCAGCCAGAGAGAGGATGACTTTGAAAAACTGCAGACGCGCATCAGAGAGCTTGGTATGCGGGAAGAGGATTACAGATATTATATGGATCTGCGCAAATACGGTTCCACTCACCATGCCGGTTTCGGTCTTGGGTTTGAGCGCTGCGTGATGTACATCACCGGTATGTCCAATATCCGTGACGTGCTTCCGTATCCGCGTACAGTAGGTAACTGCGATTAAATGCAACCGTGCCCTTATCAGCTGCAGACAGGAGCTGATAAGGGTGCATGCGGGATGATAAAAAGTGGATGAAGGGACAATGGGGAATAAAATATTAGTATTGGATGACGAAAAAGAGATTGCCGAAGTGATTGCCCTGTATCTGAAAAATGACGGGTATGAGGTGACAATGGCATATACGGGCCGTGAGGCACTGGAAAAGATACAGCAGGATCCGCCGGATCTGGCGCTTCTCGATGTGATGCTGCCGGATATTGACGGATTTCGTGTTTTACAGAAGGTTCGTGAGAAGTACAGATTTCCGGTGATTATGCTTACGGCAAAAACAGAATATACGGACAAGATTACAGGGCTGACGCTCGGGGCGGATGATTATATTGCAAAACCGTTCAATCCGCTGGAGCTGGTGGCCCGCGTCAAGGCACAGCTGCGCAGATACACAAAGTATAATGATGCTGCAAAGCAGCAGGGCAATGTGATCGACTTCGCAGGTCTTCTGATGAACCGCGATACACATGAATGTATTTACAATGAACGTGAGCTGGTGCTGACTCCCATTGAATTTGATATTCTGTGGTTCCTGTGTGAAAACAGAGGAAAGGTGATCAGCTCGGAGCAGCTGTTCGAGCAGATCTGGAAGGAAAAGTATTTTAAAAACAGCAATAATACGGTTATGGTGCATATCCGTCATCTGCGGGAAAAGATGGGGGACGGACGGAGAAAAAGCGATTTTATCAAGACCGTATGGGGAGTAGGATATAAGGTTGAAAAATAATTACGGAAAGCTGAAGCGGGCGATTTTGCTGCGTACTGTCCTGATCACCGGTCTGGCGGTGGCCGTGGGATATGGAATTCTGACATTCATTGTGGACGGTATTTTTCAGGACAGCTTTGCCGGTCTGGTGGTGAATCTGTTCATGAAACTGGGGATGGACTACTGGACAGCGGTGGAATGGTATGACCGGATTTTCATATACAACAAATCACTGTTTGTGATGGGCGGGTTCTGTTTGCTGTTTCTGTTTTTCTTTTATCTGTCCATCGGAAAAATGACAAAGTACCTGAACGATATCAGCGATGCTCTTGAAAAAATACTGAATGGTTCAGAGGAACCGATCGTACTGGTGCCGGAACTGGAACCCATGGCTGAGAAGATGTCGACGCTGAAAATGAAGCTGGTGCGCCGGGAGCAGCAGGCGGCGGAGAGCGAGCAGAAGAAAAACGAGCTTGTGGTTTATCTCGCCCATGACCTGAAGACGCCGCTCACTTCCGTGATTGCGTATCTGACCATGCTGGATGAGCATCCGGATATGTCACAGGAAGAAAGGGCAAAATACACGCACATCACACTGGAAAAGGCCATTCGTCTGGAAGAGCTTATCAATGAATTCTTTGAAATTACCAGGTTCAATCTGCAGGGAATTGTTCTGGAGAAGGAAGAGATCGATCTGTCCCTTCTGCTGGAACAGCTGGCAGATGAGAGTTACGGAATGCTGAGCGAAAAGAATATGACCTGTGCCGTTGATGTGGAGGAACGGCTGATGATGCGGGGAGATCCTGACAAGCTGGCACGGGTTTTCGATAATCTGTTGCGGAATGCAGCATCCTATGGCCGGGAGGGAACGCAGATTCTGATCCAGGCCAGAGGCGGAAAGAACCGTATCACCATTGTGTTTACAAACGAAGGGGTGCAGATTCCGCCCAAAAAACTGGAAATGATATTTGAAAAGTTTTACCGTGTAGATGACGCACGGTCGAGCCGGACGGGAGGAGCCGGACTGGGGCTGGCCATTGCAAAACAGATTGTGGAATTGCACGGCGGGACAATTTCAGCAACAAGTGACAGCCGGAATACGCGGTTCGTTGTTAGTATCCCGGCTTACGATGAGGGGTGATCGGATGGAAAATGACAACAGAAGAAATGAGCAGAACAGGCGGCCGGGCGGCAGCCCGTACCAGAACAGAAACGACCGGTACCAGAACGGAAACAGCCAGTATCGCGGAGGAGGCGGACCGTATCAGAACGGACCGTATAATGGGGGACCATATAACGGAAACGGCGGAGGCAGGAAGAAAAAGAAAAAAGGAATGTCTTTCGGAGAAGTGATGAGCATTCTGCTGATGCTGATAGCGCTTTGCGTATTTATCTTTTCCGGTGTGGTTCTGTATGGCTACTACAAGGAGTACAAAAAAGGATCGGATGAATATGATAATCTGCAGAGCAGCTATTCCTCCGGTACAGACCAGACTGAAGACCTTGACGCTATGGAAGACGACACGGCACTGCAGAGTGTCAGCGGAAGAGAAATGTCCACCGTTTACGAAAACGGTGTTCAGGTGACACTGCCCACCATGACAAATCCCATTGATTTTGCAGATCTGCAGAATGTCAATTCTGATGTGGTGGGATGGCTGAAAATCCGGGCGCTTGATATCTCCTATCCGCTGGTACAGGGGGAGGATAATGACTATTATCTGCACCGGACTTTCGAGAAAACGGACAACTTTGCCGGATGTCTGTTTGTGAACTGTGATAATAAGTCTGATTTTACAGATCAGAACACTATCATATACGGGCACAATATGAAAAACGGTTCCATGTTCGGTAAGCTGAAGAATTTCCAGGAGGAGGAAACCTTTGAAAAGAGCAAATATTTCTGGATATTCACGCCGGATCTGATTTATCAGTACCGTATTTTCTCAGCCTGTGTGGTGAACAAGACGGGGCTTACGTACCAGACCTCTTACACGAACAGTGAATTTCAGTCACTGATTAATTACGTATATCCGAATTCCGTGGTGAAAAATTCGGATGTACAGGTATCTGAGAGCGACCGGATTGTGACACTTTCCACGTGTACCGGTGATGATTCCACCAGATTTGTGGTAATGGGAAAACTGGCGCAGATTTATGCGGCAAAATAAACAGAGCCCTCCGGGGCTCTGACGGATCCGGACCCTGCAGGTCCGGACCGGGAAAGAGGGGGAAGGCAGATGGAAGACAGCAGAAAAAAACTGCAGGAAATAGTCAGTGAGAGCGACAATATTGTATTTTTCGGCGGAGCCGGTGTTTCTACAGAAAGCGGAATCCCTGATTTCCGCAGTGTGGACGGGCTGTATCACCAGAAATACGATTATCCGCCGGAAACAATCTTAAGTCACACCTTTTTCGTGAGAAACACGAAAGAGTTTTACCGTTTTTACAGGGACAAGATGCTCTGCCTCGACTGCAAACCGAATGCAGCCCACCGGAAACTGGCGGAGCTGGAGAAAAAAGGAAAGCTGAAGGCCGTTGTGACGCAGAATATTGACGGACTGCATGAGATGGCCGGCAGCAGAACCGTTCTTGAGCTTCATGGCAGTGTTCACAGAAATTACTGCCAGAAATGCGGAAAAATGTATGATGCCGGTTATATGAAAGACAGCAAAGGAGATATTCCGCTGTGCGAATGCGGCGGAATCATCAAACCGGATGTGGTACTGTATGAGGAAGGGCTTGACCAGAAAACCATCCAGGATTCCATTTATTATATTTCCAATGCAGATGTACTCATAATCGGCGGAACGTCTCTGGCTGTGTATCCTGCAGCCGGTCTGATTGATTATTTCCGGGGCAGTCATCTTGTGGTAATAAACAAATCTCCGACGCCGCGGGATCGCCATGCGGATCTGCTGATTTCAGACAGCATCGGCGAAGTTCTGGGGGCAATTGAGGTATAGAGCAGTTACAGAGAGGAGGCCGTTTGAGATGGACTACGAAGTCGGTGACATTGTAAAATTAAAGAAAAAACATCCCTGCGGCAGTCAGGAGTGGGAAATACTGCGTGTCGGTGCTGATTTTCGACTGAAATGCTGCGGATGCGATCATCAGATTATGATTGCCAGAAAGCTGGTTGAGAAAAACACGAGAGGACTTCGGAAAAAAGAACAAAAATCTGAAGAAACAGACAAAAAAGTGCTTGATTAAAGGACTTCTTTATGGTATCATTTTCAATTGTGATATATTATTTCCTTGCTCCTTTCAGAGAAGAGGGGCCAGAGACCATAAGGAGGTGCGAGAAGCATGAACAAATACGAATTAGCAGTGGTTGTCAGCGCAAAACTTGAAGACGAAGACAGAGCCGCTACAATTGAAAAGGTGAAAGAGTACATTACCCGTTTTGGCGGTACTGTAACAGAAGTAGACGAGTGGGGAAAGAGAAAACTCGCTTACGAAATCCAGAAAATGCGTGAAGGATTCTACTACTTCGTTCGTTTCGAAGCTGATGCAACATGTCCGGGAGAAGTTGAAAAACGCGTCCGTATCATGGAAAATGTCATCAGATATTTATGCGTTAGACAGGATGCATAAATAGAAAAGAGGAGATAGAATGAATAAAGTCATCTTAATGGGACGTTTAACCAGAGACCCTGAAGTACGTTATTCCGCAGGGGATAACTCCATGGCAATCGCCAGATACACACTGGCAGTTGACCGCAGATTCCGTCGTGACGGCAGCGATCAGAATGCCGATTTCATTGGCTGTGTTGCTTTCGGAAGAAGTGCAGAATTTGCAGAGAAGTATCTTCGTCAGGGTACGAAGGTTGTTGTGACTGGCCGTATTCAGACGGGCAGCTATACAAACCGGGATGGCCAGAAAGTATACACCACAGATGTAGTGGTAGAGGATCAGGAATTCGCTGAGAGCAAGGCAGCAGCTTCCGAAAGCGGCATGGGCATGATGCGCCAGCCGTCACCGATGGCAGCAGCTCCCATGCCTTCACCGAGCCAGGCATCCTCAGGAGACGGGTTCATGAATATTCCGGACGGAATCGACGAAGAGCTTCCGTTCAATTAGAGCAGTTGGCGGTTGATGAACCGCAGCTGCCGATCATGCGTAAAAGGAGGAACAACCAATGGCATTCAATAAAGATAGAGGCGATGCTCCGATGAAGAGAAGAGGCGGCATCCGCAGAAGAAAAAAAGTTTGCGTTTTCTGTGGCAAAGAGAACAATGAGATCGATTACAAGGACGTAAACAAACTGAAAAGATACGTATCTGAGAGAGGAAAAATCCTTCCGAGAAGAATCACAGGAAACTGTGCAAAACATCAGAGAGCACTGACCGTAGCTATCAAGAGAGCTCGTCACGTTGCACTGATGCCGTACGTACAGGACTGATTTCAGTACAGCAGAATATTGAACGTATGAGACTGCTGCAGAATGCATGAGAGTATTCTGCAGCAGTTTTTTATCGTACAGGAAACTTTGTTTTCTGTACGACAAAACGCTCCGCGATGATGCGTACTCGCGCGCCAAGTCTCACGTGCGTTCGACTTGAACGGGATGAACTATAAAATTAACACATTCTGCTGAAATCTCTGACTATGCGCAGAGACCGGGAGGATTTATAATAATGACAGTCAAAGGAAAACGGGCTGCTGATTGGTGAGGAGGGATGAGAATGAAAAAGCTGAGGGTTTTACTGGTAGATGATGAAATTATGATCCGGGAAGGATTTAAACGGCTTTTCGACTGGGAGGCACATGACTGCGTGGTAGTCGGTGAAGCTGCCGATGGCATGGAAGCGTTGACCCAGATCGATACACTCAGACCTGACATCGTTATTATGGATATCAATATACCGATCATGAACGGCCTGAAGGTGATTCAGCTTGGCAGGATCAAACATCCTGAAATGGCATTCGTCATAGTATCCGGGTATGATGATTTTTCCTACTGTCAGCAGGCACTGCGGCTCCAGATCACCGACTATATTCTGAAGCCGGTCAATTACGAAGAATTCGGAAGCTGCATCGATAATCTTAAAATATCGCTGTTTGAGCACCGCATTTCTTCGGAACAGGAACCGGAGGCTCAGGAGGAACGGGTGATTACAGGCATTACGCGGTACCTTCAGGAGCATCTTCAGGAAGAGATAAGTCTATCTGTTCTGGCAGAGGAGTTTCATCTGAGTGCCCAGTATATCAGCCAGCTCTTTAAGAATGAGATTGGTGTCGGGTTTCTGGTATATCTGACCAGTATTCGCATGGAAAAGGCAAAGAAGCTGCTGCTGTCCACATCTCTTTCCATTGCGGAAGTGGCAGAACAGGCGGGCTATGGAGATTACCGCGTGTTTACAAAGGTTTTTAAAAAGTCTGAGGGAATTACGCCGTCGCAGTACAGACGCGATTTCCTGGACAGGGAAACTTCAAAATTATAAATCCCGGGAGGAGTAAAAAATGAGCAGAAAATTGTATAAGTCAGAAGAAAACAGAATGGTGTGCGGTGTCTGCAGCGGCATTGCCGAATATTTCAATATTGATCCGACACTGGTGCGTCTGGGCTGGGTGCTGTTTGGCCTGATGGGTGGAAGCGGCTTCCTCGCCTACATTATTGCAGCGATCATCATTCCGCACAGGACAGAGTATTGAGGGGAGAATAGTGGAACACAAGAGATATTATAGATAAAATTTCGTGATGATGATAATTCAGAAAAGCTTCGGGACGTAAAGGCGTTCCGAGGCTTTTATTTTCTTTGTATATAAGTAGTGTTAGATAAACATAATAATAAAATCAATGAATCATAATTTGGATCGATAGCAATATAAAAAACAAAAAAACATTGACTAATTTGAAAAAATAGTGTAATATCAACATAAATAATTGAATAAAGGTTTATACAATTAACTACAAAAAGAAATAAATAAACTATTTAGTTTATTGAATTAACTTTTTGGAAATATGAATATGTCAGAGAATTTGCGTACGTAAAAAGGAGAGGGGTTGTGGTATGAGCGACTATATTCTACGCATGGAACATATAACAAAAACATTTTCTGGTGTAAAAGCGCTGGATGACGTGACTTTTAATGTTGAAAGAGGACATGTCCATGCTTTAATAGGAGAAAATGGAGCTGGAAAATCTACAATGATGAAAGTTTTATGTGGAACGTGGCAGCATGGAACTTATGACGGAAAGGTTATTCTTAATGATCAGGAGCAAAAGTTTCATAATGTAAAAGAAAGCACGAAAGCAGGAATTGCTATTATTTTTCAGGAATTGACTCTGGTAAAGTCTATGAGTATATGTGAAAATATTTTTCTTGGAGATGAAATTAAGAAAAATGGAATCATACAGTGGAATGAACAGAAGAAGATTACGAGGGAACTTCTGGAAAAAGTGCATTTGGATTTAAAACCGGAAATGATTGTTGGGGAACTTGGAGCAGGGCAGCAACAGCTGGTAGAAATTGCGAAGGCATTAAACAAAAACCCCAAACTGCTTATACTTGATGAACCGACCTCTTCTTTGGCGGATGCCGATGTTGAGAATCTGATGAGAATAATCCGTGAATTAAAAGCAGAAGGAACAACTTGCATTTACATTTCTCATAAACTCAATGAAATATTTGAGATTGCGGATACGGCAACGATTATCCGTGACGGAAAAAGCATTATCACAGCAAAAGTTTCTGAATTAACAGAGAATGAAATTGTATCTTATATGGTAGGGCGAGATCTGAATCAGAGATTTCCACGCAAAAACCATACACCGGGAGAAACGGTATTTGAAATTAAAAACTGGACAGTTATGAATCCGGAGTATGCGGATCATGTTCTTTGCAGTAACGTTAATTTAAAAGCGAGAAAGGGAGAAATACTTGGAATTGCCGGCTTGATGGGGGCCGGCAGAACGGAATTGGCTTTAAGTATTTTTGGATATTACCATGCAGAGCCTGGGGGAGAAATGTACTTAAATGGGAATAAGCTGCAGGTGGCATCGCCGGATAAAGCAATTGAAGCAGGAATAGCGTACGTTTCGGAAGACAGGAAACAGTATGGACTGGTGTTGGAATCGGATATAAAAACGAACATGTCTATGGCGAGTTTGAAAAAACTTTGCTCCCGTGGAGTGATTCAGACAAATGAAGAAACGAAAAGGACGCTTCGTTATGTAGATCTTATGCGGGTGAAAGCAACTTCTTTGAAACAGCCGGTAAAGGCATTGAGTGGAGGAAACCAGCAAAAGGTTGTAATAGGAAAATGGTTAATGACAGAACCTAAAGTGCTGATATTGGATGAGCCTACGCGAGGGATCGATGTTGGGGCAAAATTAGAAATATATAATGAGATGAACAGCCTTGTGGAAGAAGGTGTCTGTATCATTATGATTTCTTCGGAACTGCCTGAGATCCTTGGAATGAGTGACCGGATATATGTAATGTCTGAAGGTAGAATTACAGGTGAATTTGATATCAAAGAAGCTACGCAGGAGAAAATCATGGCGGCAGCTATTGGAGGAGGAGAAGTTTGAAACAAATAAGTAGAAGACAGCCAAGAAATAAAGGGCATAGCGAACAAACCATCTTTCGGTGGCTTAAAAATTAAATATTGATACAGCACCTAATCAGGTAACAGGAACAGCATCATCTTTGATGACATATCCTCGTTGTTTAAGTAGATTTAGAGCCTGTGAAGTAGTCAATACTTTTGATTTGTTCACATGACGTGAGTCAAGAAAGCCTTCCGGAGTATATGGTTTTAAATCTGTTAGTATGTGCCAGATAGCGGTCAGGATCATACGACAGATAGCAATGATAGCTTTCTTGTGACCACGACGTGCTTTTATACGTCGATAACGGGTAGTAAATTCAGGATGTTTCTTCGATTTGATTAAAGCATTTGCAACTTGCACCAAAACGGGTTTAAAATAAGAACCAGCACGGGAAATCCTAGTGGATTTGATTTTTTGATTGCTTTTATCATTGCGGGGACAACATCCGGCCCATGAAACGAGGTTTTTTGCTGTGGGGAAAACAGACATGTCACCTCCGATTTCAGACAGTACTTGAATGGCAGTCATTGGGTTCTTATCGAATCCTGGTACGGTTCGTATAAGAGTAAGGACTTCTTCGTATTTATCACTGAGACGAAAGATTTCCCGTTCTATTTCTGCTTTGTGCATTTCTAATTCATCGATGTGATTTAGGCATTGTCTGAGTTTCACAGCTTGTTCCGTAGAGATAGCACCATCAACAGCAGCCTGTATTTCATCTATAGGGGTCTTACATCTGCCATCTACGAATGGTGTTACATCAAAAGTTTCTCCAGGGTGTTGTAAAATCTGTTCTGTAATAGAACGGGAAGATTTACCAAATATATCAGAGAAGACATCATCTAATTTTAAGTTAGATACAGTAAGACAGTTATGAACACGATTCTTCTCACTGGTGATCATACAGGTGAGTTTGAAACGGTATCTTACCAAATCTCTTAATTCGCGGATGTCAGCAGGCGGGATAAAAGAAGCGTTTACCATTCCGCACATGTATAAATCACAAATCCATTTGGCATCCTTACGGTCTGTCTTGTTGCCCTTTTGAGGCTTGGTATATTTGGGATGAGAAAGAGTAACCCAGATGTTATTCTTCTCTAAGATATTAAAAACAGGAATCCAATACTTGCCGGTAGATTCCATACAAACATCGTTACAGTTATATTTAGCAAGCCAGTCACACAACTCTTGCAAACCTTTTGTGAAGGAAGAAAAGCGAGCTTGTTTATATTCTGTACGCCCGTGGGAATCGGTAATGCCAATGCAGGCATAGATCCATGTTTTGTGGACATCAAGTCCACAGCAATTATTTTTTAGAATTTTAAACGACAATAAAATAACCTCCTGAAATTTATAGTAATAAAACTGACAGTAACTGGTCATCCGGCAAAATCGAGTCGACTTTGGAAGAGATAAGTTTACGGGCTACGGTAATGCGCCAATCATTGATGCCTTAACGGATGACCGACAACATATAAAAATGCGAGGTTGCCGCTATACAGCCCCGCCACTCACCTCTACGTGTTCTGTAGTGTGTCAGTCTTATAAAAGAATTGTATCAGAAGGAAGATAGAATAGAAAAGCGAAAGTCAGCCAACATGTTTCATGACGCATTGGTGCCTTTCGCAGAAAGGCGGATTATAAAAATGGAATACTCAAACACAATGAAAATCGAAATGAGCAACAACAACGAAGCAATGAAAGCAATGGAAATCATCAAAACTGTAATCACAACAAATAAAGAATCTTACAACAAATGCTACAGTAATGATGCATCCGCAATGCTTCTTGAAGCAATCGAAATCAATGATAACTGTTTAGTAATTTCTGAGGAAGAATTTGGCTGCTTCACACCAGAAGACACAGAAGCTTTTACAGATATCATCGAAACAATCGCATCTCAGTTAAAGACCGCTTTTGTTGCTGAGATCATCAGCGTATCGACATACTCTGAAAAATGGATCGAAGCAACTTGTGATGGAAAAGAATTAAATGTGAAAAAAACTTACTTCCCTTCAGGATTCAGCACAACAGCATATTGCGAAGAATGTGATGAAGAGATTGCTCTTTTCGAAGAAATCGAAGTTGCTCCTAACAAATATGAAATCCGCATTTTTGAAGAAGTGGCATCTGGTACATATACTTGCCCAAATTGTGGCGAAGAAATTGATTTGAGTGAAGAATTACCAATTATTGAAACAGTAGTTAAGAACATTTAAGAAAAAAACAAACAAGAAAATAACATCTTTTTAACAACTTTAAAAGAAAAGATGAGTACTTTTAAAATGACTCACATAAGTATAGACAGTGATATACTTAAATCATCAAAGAGAGGAACACAAAACCTCAAAGAAAACTGAATAAAGAAAATAAGGGTCGCGACCAACGCATGGCGCCAAGAGCGCAGAAAGGACAAAATTATGTTTATCAATTACGAAATGGCTACAATCGAAATCACAAAGGCAGAAGCAAAAGAAGCTGGAAACTATACATCTGAACTGTTTGCAACTATTACCAAAATCACTTCAACAACGGGATTCAAAGTGGTTGTAAAAGAAACCAAGAGAAAGAAAGATACAATGAAGGGTCTTACATACGCTTACATGACAGTTTATATCGAAACAAAGGCTGGTGATCGTAAAGATGCTCTTATGGAAGAGTTCAATCAGTATCGCGGTTGTATCAATGGTAAAAGAGATTTCCTTGCTGAAAAGGCTTCCTATGGCGAAGTAAAAGCTTGGTTCCTTGAACAGTTCCCAGAAATTACAAAGTTCAATGATGAACTTAATGAAAAAAGAGAACTTGCTCGTGAAGCAAGAGAAATGAAAAGACTTAGAAAACTCATTGCTTAATCAGTCCTAATAAAATGACTCACAAAAAACTAACCACTGATATAATAAAACCATAAAGAACAGAAAACAAATTTCAAAAGAAAGAGGTAAAAAACTATGAAATCTCCAATCACTATCGACTTCGTAAAAGGCACTATCACAATGAACGCTTCATTCGCACAGAAAGCATCCAATCCATTTAGCACAGAATTTGCACAGCTTCAAACAGTAAGAACAAGTTATCCAGAGTTCACAGTTCTTACAAGAACCATCAAAAAGAATAGTTCCAAAGAATCTTACAAAGGTCTTACTTATGATTATATGAGAGCCTACATTATGAGCCGTAAAGATGGTGAAGAAAGAACTAGCGCAATTCTTGAATTTGATGAACTGCTTCTGATCTCGCAGTGCCACAGCAAAGGTCGTAGATATCCAGTAATCAAAAATTGGTTCCTCGACAGATTTCCAGAAGTAAAAGCATTCGGTATGGAAGAAGTTCTGGCGGTTGTTGCTCTTCCATCCGCAGAGACTAGCACAAAAGTATCTCAATTTTCAGAAACCGCAAAAGAAAATGAAGAAGAACCAAAGAAAAAAACAGCATAATCCAAAGAACTTTTTAACATCTTTCTAAAAAGTTTTAAGTCATACATTTACAATCAGAGTATTACATATATTTCCAATCTTAATAGAGTGACTTAAAATTCAAGAGGTAAAGAAATGCTGGAAGAGAAAACATATACAATCAATGAACTTGCCGAAGAACTTAAAATGAAGCCTGATTCCCAAGGGATTAAAAGAAAACTTTTAAGAAAAGGGATTACCTTTCAAACAATAGGAAGAGGCAAAAAACTTTCTTTCCAAATCGAAAAAATCCCATCCCCATTTGAGATTTTTTGTATCACAGAGTTGGGATTTGACCCTAAGACAGATTTTAAAAAAGTTTGTGATCTCTTTTATTACTGCTTTAATGATGAAGAGTTTTTTGCTATGCCGAATGAGTTTAAAGAAAGTAAGTTAGATGATGGCGGTAAGCGCATCAATTCCGCTACCATAGCCAAATACCTTGATAAACTCTATTCCGCAAACTATTACGCAAAAGGAACCACTGATTATTATTACTACTTTGCTGATGGAAATAAAAGAGCCTATACGACAAGGGAAGAATATCTTGACGCATGGCATGATTATTGGCAGTTAAAAAGTGAGGTTAATGTTTATTTTGCCACGGCTGAGATAAAAAGAATCTATGGCGGTTTTCCAAGAAAACATGCTATTCCTGAGAGGAACGCAATAGAGAACAAAAATATAAATTTGCTTATCCATCTTACCAATCAGAGGTTTGAGGAAGAAATCGCAAAGGCAATTTAAGTCACACATTTAAGAACAGAATATATTATATTTTTCCAATCTTAATACAATGACTAAAAACTTTTATGGACGATTTTCTTCAATCATAAGAGAGAAATTTTTATTAATAGTAGAAAGAGAACGTTGGGGGATTGTAGCGGTCTTTTTAATCGTATCGCTTCGCTCACGATTAAAAATCCCTTAGAGTTTAAAAGAAAGAAGGTAAAAACTATGACAATGTTAGAGTATTATGATAGTCAGATTCCTGAATATTATGATTGGATGTATCTTGATGGATATTCACCTGAACAGATTTTGTATGCGAAAAAAAGACAGATGATGAGAGACTTTGAAGAGAGCCAAGAGCAAGCTGAAATTACAAATCTTAAAATCGAAACTGAGGTGAAAATAAAATGAGAGTTGGTAAATCCGAACACAAGAGGAAGGAAGAAAAAAAGAAACAAAATTCTGGTATCTTAGAAAATTTAATAATGAGATCAATGGAAAAATCTTTTGAGAAAGCACTAAAAGTTGTAATGGATGATTTATTTAAAGATTTTCCGAAGGGTTAAGGGCAAGTCATTTTTTCATGAATGGCTTGCCCTTTTTTTCGTTCTCTGCCGATAGCGTTCGTCAGAGAATTTTTTGTCTCCTAACGAAAACAGCCAAGAAAACCGATTTTCAAAATAAAAATCACTCTTGCTCAGAAAGTTGAGCAGAACAAACCGCTATTTTGAAAACGCAAACAAAATCTCCCAATAAGTGCGCCCACTTTTTGCGGTATGAGGTTCAGATCAAAAGGATTCGCCTGCTGCCTCAGAAGCTTCTATAAAGGGAGAAAACCGCGATTCTTCTATACCTTTATTACTTCTTTCCTCTTGGCTGAGAATGGGTTAAAAGGCTATTCTGAGGCTTCTGAGCCCTCTTCTTTCACATATTCTACCAAGTCCCCCACCTGACATCCCAAGAGCATACAAATAGTGTCAATGGTCTTCCAAGAAACCAAATCCCCTCTTCTTAACTGTGTCATATAAGACTCACCCATCAGTTTTTCATCTCTTAACCTTTTGGAACTATAACCTTTTTGTTTTAGTTGTTCCATTACATTAAACTTGTAGCGAATCATCGAAATCCACCTCCTCCATTATACTCATATTCTATCATACAATTACACTAAAATCCAGTGGCAATTATACACTAAAATACAGTGGTTATATACACTAATATTTGGTGGTTTCGCCAATATACAACACTAAATATTAGTGGTACAATAAAGACAGTTAAAGAAAGCAAGTCAAGATAGCAAAACAAATACAGGGCATCAGATAAGAGATGGAGTGGCTCAGGGGCAGATGTGTAAGTCCTCTCAATACCATCATCCACTTGCTAAATACCAACAGATAAAGGAGATAAAGAAAATGAGTAAAATGGATATGATTAAAAAGATTGAAGAATTAAACGCTTGGGAAGAACTTATGGAAGAAGCAAAGGCTGAGATCGAGTCCATCAGAGATATTCTCAAAGCTGAAATGCTTGCAAATGATGTGGAAGAACTTGCAGTTGGAAAATACATTGTAAGATACACCAATATAACTTCCAACAGATTCGACAGTTCGACCTTTAAAAAGGTGATGCCTGAAATCTACAAAGCATATCTGAAACAGAGCATTAGCAGACGATTTTCTATTAGCGCATAAAAAATTCTTCTCTCTTGGTTCAAACAAGAGCCAAGAGAGAAAGTTCGTAAAATATAGATTATAAGAACTGTTAAATTCAATATTTCTGCGGATTTCCAGAAATCTGTAGAAAAAACAGAACTATTTGCTCATAAAATAAGAACTTTTAAGGGGGAACCGCAATGAAATTTTGTAAAATCCAAGATCAGCTATACCAGTGCAGTAGTTTTTTAGAAGTAGCTTGTATTGCTCTTGACAATGAGCACTTCTTTCCAGAAGGGAATACAATCAGTGTTCTTCTGGAAGATGTTAATAATCGTATTAATAGTTGTATTGAAGATCTTGAAAAGATGAAAGGGAAACACTAAGAAATGAATAAAAAAACAAAGGCTCTTACCACAGAACAATACAAGGAAATTATTCAGACCATGAGAGAAGGATTTTGTGGTTGCCGTCCTAATGAGCGGATAGCTACCGCCCTTGTATTGGAAGGTAACCTAGGACTTAGAATATCTGATATTCTGAGCCTGCGGCTCTCAGATATTGTGAGGGATGGCGACAGATACAGATTAGAGATAACAGAACAGAAAACGAAAAAGAAACGAGTTTTTACAGTTCCCCTTGTTATTCAGCAGTATATTGAAAATTATTGTTTGAGAAATGGAATTGAAAAAACTGAAAGGATTTTTAATCTGACTGAACGTGCAATCAGTAAGCAGCTTGCTCTTGTCTGTGATTACCTTGGATTTGAGGGAATCGGCACACACTCTTTCAGAAAGTGGTATGCAACGGAAATTTACAAAAATAATGGATATGATATTACTTTAGTCCAACGGCTACTGCAACATAGTTCTGCTGCCATTACACAGCGTTATATTGGAATAGAGCCACAGCGGATTGAAGAAGCCATTGAGGGACACGCACAGCTATTATAAATAAAAGACGAGAAACTGTATAATAGTTTCTCGTCTTTGTCTCGGAGTTATTTTTGTGTTGCAAATGGTTGTAATGTATAAGAAGGGTGTACCGGATGATTATAGTGTTCATTGCAATATTTATAAATATCCGAATTTATATATTCAAAACATATAACTAAATCCATTTTTATATGATAGTCATGATAGGATTGTATCTTCTTCACTGCACTTTTATCAATGAATACCAAAGTTCCTTGCGCACGAGTACATTCTATTTTTGTGATATTTACATCGTGATATTGTTTATCCCAATAAAAATTATTTGAACCTCCTTGAAGGCTTGCAATTAATTTTGCATTGCGACTGCTCCTAATGTTATTTTCGTCTGTATACTCAATAATACCTTCAATCTGAGCTGCGAAATTTTCTACAGTAAGTAAATACCAATTAGGATCTTTACACTTAATATAGACAATTCCACCATTTTCCTCTCCAAATTCATCATAATTTTTTAGCGTTTCAATTGTAAAGTACTTAGAAAAATTATTTGTATTTAACTCAACCGTTTTGAAATAACTAGATGGATCTTTTTTTGCTGGTGCAGAATTTTGTGTTCCTACTGTGATTTTGCAAGTCGCTTTCTTTCCACTTCCATCTTTTGCCTTCACTGTAATTGTGGCAGTTCCGTTTCCAACAGCTTTCACAACACCTTTTGAAGATACTGTTGCTACTTTTTTATTGCTTGAACTCCAAGTAACTGTTTTATTATTGGCACTACTTGGTGCTACTGCTGCCTTTAAAGTAAGAGAACTTCCCTTTTTAAGAGTCGCAGATGTTTTATTCAGTTTTATACTTGTCACTGGCTGTTTTACAGTAACTTTGCAGGTAAGTTTGCTTTTTCCATATTTCGCAGTAATTACCGCAGTTCCCTTTTTCTTAGCTTTTACAACACCTTTTGAAGATACTGTTGCTACACTCTTTTTGCTGCTTGTCCAAGTGATTTTCCCCTTGGTTCCGCTTGCTTTTAAAGTGTAAGTTTTTCCAACATTAAGGGAAATACTCTTTTTGTTCAGCTTTGCGGCACTGGCTGAAACTGGCATAGCGATCACGCTTAACAGTAAACAGCACAATAGCATAACTGACAGTTTTTTGATTCTTTTCATACTCCTTTTCCTCCTTGGATTTTTTCTTTCATAGTACCATAAAGCGTATTTTTTTACAATCCGATTGTGTATTATAATTAGATATCTATTCGTGATATATAAAACAGTCATTCTAAACTCTATAATCGAATACAGATTAAGGAGTGATATAAAATGAAGAACGAACCTTTAGTAATAAAAAAGCGTGGCGAAGATGGCAGCAGGGTTATCACAGTCAGATTGAAAGAAGATATTTTGATTGCTTTAGATCAGCTTGCCGCAGATAGTAATTATTCAAGAAATGAACTTATAAATATTATTTTGCGTCATGGTATTGAAAATATAACGATTAAGTAAAGAGCGGAAAAATCTGCTCTTTTTTCTTTTCTGTTGGAATGATAGAATAAAAGAAAAATGTTTGGGGTTATACTTATGAGAAGAGAATTTGACGAAGAAGATGAACCGAAAAAATCAACCAGAGGAAAGAAAAATAATCAGAAAATGAAACCTTTCCTTGTATATCAATATCTTATGAGACATACAGACGAAAATCATGTTATCAGAGCAGATGATATTTGTCTTGCTATGGCTGAGACTTATGGTATAGACGCGGAACGGAGAGGGATTTACAGAGATATTGACGAAATCAATAAAGCGATTCTTGCTTTTGAAGAAGGCATTTCTATAAAAGAAGCTGCTGAGTGGATTGAAGATGATAAAAGTCTGAAAAATATTATTTTCGATAAGCACCAAAAGGGCTTCTGTATGCGGCAGCGGCACTATGATTATACAGATATTCAGCTTTTGGTTGAAAGCATCTATGCGTCAAAATATCTGTCTGAACCGCAGGCAGAACGTTTGATAAAGATATTATGTGAGTTCGTCAGTGAGTTCCAAGAGAAGAAAATCCGTCATAATGCTATTTTGACAGATAGAGTAAAAACAAACAATTCTGGTGTTTTGAATAATATTGAAAAAATAGATGCTGCAATGAGCATGGAAGATAAACACACTCCTGAAAAAATCAGCTTTAAATATTTGAAATATTCCATTAGCAATCTGAATCAGCAAGTGGAACGGCGGCATGGCAGCAGGTACGAAGTCAGCCCCTATGCACTTCTTATCAATGATGGTAATTATTACCTTTTGGCTTATAACGATTATGTAAAGGACTTGCGGACGTATCGTGTTGACAGAATGAAAGATGTAAAATTGCTTGGTGTTGAACGAGAAGGAAAAGAAGTTTTTAATAAAATTAACCTCAAAAATTATACACAGAGAGTTTTTTCTATGTTCGGTGGAGAGCAGCAGGTAATTACAATACAGTGTATCAATCCTCTTTTGGATGCGGTTGTGGATAGGTTTGGAAAGAAAGGAATCCTCTATAATGTGGTAGATGATAAGCATTTTAGCATTACTGCGCCTGTTGAAATCAGCGACCAGTTTTATGGTTGGATTCTTGGCTTTGGAAATAAGATGAAGATTTTAAAGCCTCAGAAAGTAGTTGAGGGATTTACAGAGTACTTGAATAAGATTAGAAATATGTATGAAAGTTGATAAAAAGATGTTAAAAGTTAGTATGAAGTTGCTTGCTTGTCGCTTAAAACATGATTATTTATTGTTTGAATACACTTTGAATACACTGGACATGGCGATGTGCCAAAACCTCCTTTCTTAGCGGCGAAGCCGCAGGGTGTCCAGGGTTCGAGCCCCTGATCGCGCACTGAAAAGCACTGTTTTTGATACCATTGGAGTGTCGGGGACGGTGTTTTTTTACGTGTAAAAACGAGCCGTGCAAAAAGCAGAAAACAAAGTGAAAAGGACAGTGATCCTATGAATCTGGAATCAAATTTCATATTATATGCCAGACTGATCTGCTTTTAATAAGGCATCGGTTCCTTTCCGGAGAAAGGAAGCGAGCATCTGACGACTGTCGGTGATGTATTCCAGAGTTACGTATTTCGGTGAAATACGGTGAATCAGTTCCGGAACAGACGGGGCGGTCAAAGGAAGATGCTGGTCAATTTTAAAAATGTGTTCAAAAGCGCGGCAAAAAAGCAGGTCCGGGTCATCGGGCGAAGCAGCCGGATTCTTCCGGTACTGTTCTACGTAGGGGCCGCTCAGCGATTTGTTCAGATGAAGTCCGCGTATCATGGGAATGAGGTCCGCGTGACGGTCAAGCATATGATTCAGATAATGAATGGCTTCCTGCTCTGTGCGCAGAGCAGGTTTTGTATTCATAAAATGGCCGGTGTCCAGCATCAGACCTTTTTTTTCGTAGCGTACTTCCTCTGTCAGGCAGCGTGTGACAGCCGGATCCAGAAAATTGAGCCCCGGCCACCAGAGATTTTCCATCAGAAACCAGAACTGGTAATTCTGCCCGTCTAGCAGTGTATTGATAAAATCAGCGGCAGCTTTTGCCACCTCCATGTCTGTATGGAGCAGACGGTAAGTCAGGCATTCTTCATAGGACACCTGTGTCACATGGAATACGACGTACTCTGCCTGAACTGCACGGGCGTATTCCAGGTCTTTTCTGTAATGATCCAGAAGAAGGTTCCTGTCAAGATACATCCAGTCTGAGAGGCAGCGTGCATGAACCCCGATGATTTTGTCCGAATGGATGGGAAATTCTGTGAAGCCTTCTATCGGCATCAGTTCCAGCCCATCACATCCGAAATGACGATAGAACTGAAAAAGATCTGTCTCATCTGCATAACGGTTCGTGTCATCCGGTGATGTGGTAAAATTCATCATAACTTTCACAGCTTTTTCTCCTTTATAAATATTCTGTCTGAAATCCGGATTCCTGACAGTACTGATCTACCCGGGATCCCCGATAACAGCGAATTGTAGCAGCACGGTTAATAATCCATTCTCCAATAAAATCAGGGTCGTGGCGTATTTCCAGATATTTCAGGCGGTTGCAGCCATGGAACACCCATTTTCGGATACACTGGACACTGGGCGGCAGTACAACGGAGATCAGATTATTGCATTTAAAGAAGGCGCTTTCCTCCAGCACCTCCAGTGTGTCCGGCAGGTGGAGCGTGCTGATTCCACAGAAATAAAAAGCCTGAATTCCGATTTTTTGCAGCTTTTTCGGAAAATGAACTTGAGTTAATGATTTGCAGCGGTAAAAGGCTCTGTCACCGATTTCCCCAATGTTGTCCGGCAGTGCGAGGGAAGAAAGGGAGGAACAGCCGGAAAAGGCATTGGGGCGGATTGTGTGCAGCAAAGCGTTTTCCGCGAAGGTGACGGAACGAAGCCGCCGGTCATCGCGGAACGCTTCTTTCGGAATCTCGGACAATCGAGGCGGAATATTTATTTCAGACAGAGAAGTACAGTCAGAAAAGGCACCGGGGCCGATCCACTGCAGGTTCTCCGGAAGTGGGGCAGATTCCAGAGCAGCACAGCCCTGGAAAGTTCTTGCGCCGATTTTGATCAGTGAAGATGGAAAACAGACAGAACGGATTCCCGTCTGACGCTGATACGCCTCGGAAGCAATCGTAGTGATTCCCTCCGGAAACTGCATATTGCACCGTCGGTATCGGAAGCTGTTCTGGCGGGTGATGATTTTATCGTTGGCGAAAGAAAAACCGGAAATTGCCATAAAAAAACTCCTTTGCATATGTGGATGTTGCTCCCGCCTGCAAAAAGAGTGATTCTGAAGTAAGAGGTGAATTACCGTTTTGCTGTCTGTTATCACAGTGGATGAAATGTCATCCATGGCAGGAGAACAAAGGCGAGGCGGCTGAAAATGGGTATAGGAAACAGAACCACCTCTCCATTTTCCCATTGCGTGTAGTAAATGGCAGCAGCTTTAAGCAGGTCTTCTGACTCACGCAGTAACGTCCTGTCTCCCTTCTCACAGATATTCAGACGAATGAAAAGATGATGGTTCTGAAAGCACCTTCCACTTATCTGGTTCCCTGCAATGGATATGAGACAGAACTGCACGTATACAGCAGCACGACTGTTCAGGATTCTCACCTGATTCCCTCTTGGCTGGCGACCCGCCGCATCCGGCGTGGCCGACAGAACTTAAAACCGGTAATTGTTTTGAATTTATTTAATTAAATATATTATACCGTAAATTCCATAAATTGCAAATAAAAAAGGTGTGTGCCGCAAATTTTGTTGACAGAACAAAGGCGAACGTTTATATTGAGGGTATAGTAAAACAGAACAGAATAAAGGCTGGAGACTGTCTGCAAATGGGTGAGATTCCCATACAAAGAAATGCGTTGCCGTATAGTCGGCGTGGGGCTGCTTTCAGAATAAGGTAGAAGATCATTCGCATATAAAGCATCTATCAGGTAACAGAGAATTCCTTTTTCAAAACACGGAAAAGGTGATTTCTGTTACCTTTTTTATTTGTATTGATTCCGAACAGTTACCCTTGTTTTATGAAAAAAGGAGAAAGATATGAGAAAAAACAGAAAACAAAGTGTGAAACGTGTGCTTGGCTTCCTGATGACAGTGATTCTTATGTTCAACGGTTTTTTGTTACCGGTGCGGGCAGAAGATCTGATCATTGAGTCCCCGGACCTTTTGGAGGACGGCGCTGCTGTGTTCGCTGCAGAGAATGAGAACACAGAGGAAGCAGATCTGATTTTTCTGCCGGAGGATACTCCGGAGACAGAGAAGATCTCGGGTCTCCCGCAGGAGGAATGGGAGGAAGAAAGCTTCCGGGAAATAACCGGGCAGGAGGAGATAACCGGTCAGGAAGAAATGACCGGGCAGGAAGAAATGACCGGAACGGAGGAAATGACGGAAGCCGGGAGCGAATGGTATGATCTGCCGGAGCTTTTGGAGGAGGATGGACTGTTCATTGAGGAGATTGAGGAATCGCTGAATCCCCTTCTTGTGCTGGATGGCGGCATAAGTACAGATGAGCTTTCAGCAAACGGCAGTCAGGGAGCACTCGATTACATTTCTGCCAGTCACAGTACATCCGGTTACAGCTACGGCGATGAGTGGGTCATCTATTCTCTTCTGCGGGCTGGCCGGACGATTGATCCGTCAGTTCTCGATCAGTATTATGCATCCGTGGTGGAAAGGGTACAGACCTGGAGTGCCGATCAGAAACCGACGGATATAGAACGGGTATCACTGGCACTGACTGCAATGAGCAGAGATATCACAAATGTGGGTGGCGTCAATCTGGCATCCATGATCTACAACTCCCCGTCTCTGTCATCCGGTTCCAATGAGCTGATTTTTGCACTTCTGGCACTGGATGCTGCGGATATTACCATTCCATCCGGTGCAAAGTGGAACAGAACTTCCATGATTGCGTCACTGCTGAAATTTCAGAATCCGAATACGGGAGGCTTTGGCCTTACTGACAGTACAACTTCAGATGTGGATCTGACGGCGATGGCTCTTCAGTGTCTGGCCGGTTATCAGAACCGTGCCGAGGTGAAAACAGCTGTGGCGAAGGCAGTGGCTTTCCTGAGAGGTGAGGCTGATCAGGCCGACTATGGAAGTGCAGAATCGGATGCACAGGTACTTCTGGCTCTTTCTGTTCTCGGGATTGACCCGGCATCGGCGGAGGAAGGATTTGGCAATGAAGATACAAATCTGATTTCAAACTTGAACAACATTTACAGGAATGGGGACGGCGGCTTTTCTCACAAGCTGGGGAAAGAGACTTCGGAAACGTACGATGAGATGCCCACTGTTCAGGCAGCCCATGCGCTGACATCGTACCAGAAGAGCAAAACAGGAGAATCTTACTGGAATATAAACGGAAGTAAAGCCGAAGTCACATTTACACTTCTGGGAGATTCAGTGCATAACAGTGACAGCGACCAGAAAGTGCATACCCTGCAGGCAGGAAATCTCGAGACGTGGATTCCGGCTTCCATATACCGTGTGGAGATCGGATGTTCCGTGTACAATGTAATGCAGGCTGCCTTTTCTCAGTATGGCATCACCTGCAGTAATTCAGGAAATTACGTGGCTTCCCTTACCAGAAACGGAGTGACGCTGGGAGAGTTTACGAACGGCAGAAACAGCGGGTGGATGTATACACTGAACGGAGTACATCCGGAGTTTGGTGTGGAAGAACAGAAGATAAAGGACGGAGATGTCATTGTCTTTCATTATACAGATAATTATACGTGGGAGTATCCTCATGACCACAAATGGGACAGCCAGTGGAGCTGCGATAGTACGTATCACTGGCATGAATGTGTAAACGGCAGCGGGTACTGTGCCGCGGAAAAAAACAGCCAGAAATCGGGTTATGCATCACACGCGTACAGCGGCTGGAAAACAGTGTCATCAGCGACTGTATCTGCGCCGGAAGTACAGACGCGGACGTGTACAGTCTGCGGATGGACAGAGACGAGAACGGTAGGCACGAAGCTGACTCCGACGATGAAAGTGAATGCTTCAAAACTGCCGCTGAAGGTGAAGCAGTCAACAACGAAGCTCACTGTGACGGGGCTTGCGAAAGATGACTCCGTAAAAACCTGGAAATCCGGGAATACGAGTATTTTCAAGGTGAGCGGCAAGGCAGACGGTACGTGCAGGATTACGGCGGGAAGTAAGACGGGATCTGCGGTACTGACCATCACCCTGGCAAGCGGACTGCAGAAAAAAGTGACAGTGACGGTACAGAAAAATACGGTTGTGACGACGAAGATCACCGGTCTTTCCAGTAAACTGACGATTCAGAAGGGGAAGAAGGTGACGTTAAAGCCTGTGCTCACTCCGGTCACTTCCCAGCAGAAAATTACGTATGCTTCTTCTGACAAAAAGATCGCCACAGTAAGCTCAGGAGGCGTGATTACGGCTAAAAGTGCCGGTACGGCGAAGATCACTGTAAAATCCGGCAGCAAAAAGTATACCGTCAAGGTGACCGTTCCGAAGACGAAGACGACGAAGATTACCGGTGTAAAAACGAGTGTTACGGTGAAAAAAGGAAAAACATATACGCTGAAAGCTGTCGTTTCTCCGAAAAACAGTGATGAGAAAATTACATACACATCTTCCAATAAAAAGGTGGCAACCGTTACATCTTCCGGGAAAATCAGGGGAATCAAAAAAGGAACTGCGACGATTACTGTGAAATCAGGAAACGTTTCAGTGAAATGTAAAGTAACGGTGAAATAAACGGGAGGAAGGAATGAAGACGAAAACGAAGAAACGATTGCTCAATATCATTATGGTGGTGCTGATCCTGATCATTGCAGCCAGCGGCCTGATGGTGGCAGGCAGAATACGGGGCTGGTTCGGTGGCGGAAACGAGAGTGCTCCTGTCACCGGGAAAGTGAAGGGTGTTGTCAACATTGAGCGTCAGGGAATCGGATATACGCTGAACCGGGGTACGACACTGGCTGCGGGAGATCTGATCGAGACAAAAAAGAATGCTCAGGCAGAGTTTCTTCTGGAAGAAACAGGAAACCTGGTGCTAAACGGCGGCACGGAGCTGGTCATCCGGTCGTGCGGAAATGAATCGATGGAAATCGAAGTGAATCAGGGCGAACTGTTCGGTGATATGGCCGATTATGTCGGTGATTTCGAACTGAATTTCGGGGGAAACACGGCCGCTCTTTCAGAATCCGTTTTTTCAGTCAGCGTGCAGTCAGGGAGCAGGACGCTGTACGTTTATTCCGGTGATGTCAGTCTCGTTTTATCCGATGGTACAAGAGAGCGGGTGGAAGCCGGAGAGTGTCTTCCTTCGGTGGACAGTGCAGACGGAAGTACTGCTTATACGGTGGAAGAGATACAGGTTGTATCTCTCAATGATTTTCTGATCAGTCAGGCCGGGGAGTGCACCGGCAGGAACGAACTGTGTTTTTCGCAGTCTGAGCTGCAGGCAGTGCTGGATGCACGTGAGTCGGAAAAACAGGCTTCCCTGGAAGCAGCTCTGAATCCGGATCAGGCAGTTCCGGTGGATGGGAAAGAGCGTGAAAGTGAGACTGCAACAGAGGCAGCAGAAGAAGCATCAGCAATGGCCGGTACGGAACAGGAGAACAGCGGCGGACAGAGTACTGCAGAAGTGTATCAGCCCGACAGTGATTCTTCTCAGAAACAGGAGGAGACACAGCAGTCTGTGGCCTCTTCTGCAAATGTGTGTACCATTACAATTCTCTGTGGGACAATACTCAACAATATGGATAATCTTTCAGACGGTAAAGAAGCATACCTTCCAGCAAACGGAATTATCCTTGATACGAGCAGTGTGGAGTTTACGGCAGGAGAAACGGTATTTGATGTGCTGAAAAGAGTCTGTGATTACGCCGGAATTCAGCTGGAATACTCCTGGACACCCATGTACAACAGTTACTACGTGGAAGGAATCAATCATCTGTATGAGTTTGATTGTGGTAATGAGTCGGGATGGATGTACAAAGTAAATGGATGGTTTCCCAATTATGGCTGCTCCTCTTATGAGCTGACCGACGGAGATTCCATTGTATGGATCTATACGTGTAACGGACTGGGTGCTGATGTGGGAGGTGCAGCCGGTTGATACGAGAGAGGAAATGGATGGGAAATAAAAAGTATTTTCAGAGAGCGGCAGCGCTCCTGACCGCAGCTGTCCTGCTTTTTTCTTCCGTTCCGGCCCGGGCATCGGAGGAGACGGGAGTTTCTGAAAAGGTGCAGGCGCAGGAAGAGGTACACGCTCTGAATGAGACAGAGCTGCATTCTTCGGAAGAAACGGAAGTTCCGGAAACGATTCAGTCACCGGAGGAAGGAAATGCGCCGGGAAGGGAAGAGCAGCAGTCAACAGAAGAATCGGAGCCGCCGGAGAATGGAGGGCAGCAGTCAACAGAAGAAGCGCAGCCGCCGGAAAGGGAAGGGCAGCAGTCAACAGAAGAAGCACAGCCATCCGGTGAGACGCAGATACGGGAATCGGAAACTCAAAAAGCGGTGGGCATGCCGGCGACGGAGAAAGAGAAGGAGAAACCGGCGGATGAGGAAGAGACGGAAAAGACAGAAAAAGTCCGGATTCAGATCGCCGATGAAAACGGATCATATCTTCCGATGCAGTTGATAAAAGGTCCGGCGCAGATGACATCCGGCGGTGTGACACATCCGGTGGAATATCTGGAAGGGGTGTATCTGGTCAGTGCATCGGAGCCCACAGAGGCTGTACAGATTTCACTTTCCGGTGTGGCAAAAGAAGATAAAATTTCCATAACGAAATGGAACGGCTATCTGGCAGAACAGCAGGGTAAATGGCTTCTCTGTCCGGATGAACCCATGAAAAATGCGTGGACGAATACAGGCAGTACGTATACGTGTATTCTGGAAAAATTCAAAATTGATCCGGCTTCTCTGTCACTGGAACAGCTTGCTGTATACGGCAGCCTGGAGGAAGGAACGGACTATGCGGAGCTGTTTATCTGCAGTCCGGAGGTTTCGGCAGTACTTCTGATCCGGCTGGGAAGAAAGCAGGAAACGGAATCAGAGACAGAACGGGAGGCGGGAACAGAGACAGAACAGGAAATAAAAACAGAGACAGAGCGGGAAGCAGAAACGGAGTTTCTGGCAGAAGAAACGGAGGAAGTGCAGGCACTTGCGACGGTCGTTCTGGCAGCTGCGGAAAAGGATATTACCGGTGTGTATCAGGCGGTAGGAAAAAATCTGTCCGATTTGGCCGCAGTGTATATTCCACAAGTAAGTTCCATCAATGGAGAATGGCAGATTCTCGGACTGGCAAGGAGCGGACAGAGTGTAGAGGATTCTGTGTACAGCGGCTACAAAACGAATCTGCTGAATCTGCTGGAAGAGAAAAACGGCGTACTTCATGAGAAAAAGTATACAGAGTATTCCCGTGTGGTTCTGGCTCTGACCGCACTGGGAGAGGATGTTACGAATGTGGGAGGTTACAATCTTTTAAAACCGCTTTCTGATTTTGACCAGACTGTCTGGCAGGGAATTAACGGTGCAATTTTTGCGCTGCTGGCATTCGACAGTCATAATTATGAAATACCGCAGGCAGAGCAGGGAAAGACGCAGACGACGCGAGAAAGACTGATTGCATATATTCTTGATCTGGAGCTTTCAGGCGGAGGATGGGCACTGTCCGGGATAACCCCCGATCCTGATATT
Organism: Candidatus Choladocola sp.; assembly: GCA_034093895.1. GTDB lineage: Bacteria > Bacillota > Clostridia > Lachnospirales > Lachnospiraceae > Choladousia. The sequence continues at coordinate 54,444 of JAXEBU010000061.1, forward strand.
ACGGCGATGGCCATTCAGTCTCTTGCGCCGTACTGTAAAACGAATCCGACGGTGAAGGCTGCAGTGGACCGTGGGGTGAACCGACTGTCCGCCATGCAGGATGAGAACGGAGGATACGGAAGCTGGGGACAGACGAATTCAGAGAGCTGTTCCCAGGTGATTGTAGCCCTGACTGCGCTCGGAATTGATCCGAATACGGATCCGCGTTTTGTGAAGAACGGAAAATCGGTGATGGATGCGCTTTTGACGTACATTTCATCTGACGGGACTTTTCAGCATGTATCCGGCGGAGATTCCGATCAGATGGCGACAGAGCAGGCTTATTATGCGCTGACTTCTTATCAGCGCCTGAAAGAAGGAAAGACGTCTCTGTATGATATGAGTGATGTGCAGCTGAAAAACGGCAGCGGCCAGACAGGAAACGGAGATTCCCCGAACGGGCAGGGAACGACCGGAACGGGGAATACCGGGGAAACTCAGACGGAGTCAGAAGATCAGACGGGTGGATCCTCCTCCGGAAATAAAACGGCCGGAGGCGTTACGAAAAGAGTGAACCTGGTTTCCTCCACGCAAAAAGTCGGGGGAACAGCTGCTTCATCATCTTTGCCGTCAGACGGAACCGTGGAGGCCGGCAAAAACGGGGAAGAAAGTGAAGCTGAGTCAGAATCGGAGGAAGAGACAGAAGAAGCGAAGCTGCCTGAGAGTGGAGCCACGAAAGCAGAAGATGATGTGCGGACAGTCATAGCTGCACTGAATACGATGTTTCATCCGTCGTATACGGACGGAGGGAGCGCAGAGGGACCTTCTGTGTATTCGGAAGAGGAAGCAGAAGAGCTCGTTAAAATTTATCTGGCTGTGGAGAAGCTTTCTGAGGAAGAACAGCAGACGGTGAAGGAAAGCCCCTATTATGAGGAATATATCGGAGCTCTTGCAAAGCTGGGCGCGGAAAACCATTTTGATGAAGCATCCGGTACCGATCTGCGTGATAACGGAGAGGATATCCTTCCATGGTATGTGAAGGTGGAAGTGACATCAGGGATCGGTGCGGAGGCGGAGACAGAAGCGGTGAATCACTGCCTGAGAGGCCGGGGAGAAGTATTTTCTTTCCGGGATATCTGTCTGCTCAGTCTTCTTGACCGGGAAGAATGGCAGCCGGAGGATATTCTGAGAGTGCGTCTTCCCCTGGAGGATGTCGGGGAATACGAAAATGTGGCTGTGGTACATATCCGGGAAAACGGAACCATGGAGTTTCTGGAGGGCCACATTTCAGGAAACAGCCTGGAGTTTGATACGGACGGATTCTCAACGTACGGAACCGTCGGATTTCACGGTTCTCTGGAGGAACTGATGGAAAAAGAAGAAACAGATGAAATCTGGTTTTATGCAGTTCCGGGAGCGGCGGCTGTGCTGTTGCTGCTGATTCTGTTCTGCGCGAAAAGAAGGATGGGAAAAAAGGAGGAAATATGAGGGACTGTTTTTCTGCGTATCATCCGGCAATTAATTTCATCTTTTTTCTCGGCGCGATGATCTGCGGAATGATTCTGCTGCATCCAGGGTACCTTGCGTGTTCCGTTTTTCTGTCTTTTACGTATTATCTGACATTGCAGAAAGAGAAAGGATTACGGTTCATATTCGGGATGGTCAGTCTGTTTTGCCTGCTTTCTCTCATCAATCCCGTTTTTAATACGTACGGGGAGACGGTGCTTTTTGTGTGGCCGGGCGGAAGACCGTATACGCGGGAAGCGCTGTATTACGGCATGGCACTGGCTGCCATGATGATATCGGTGCTTGCGTGGTTTGCGTCCTGGCAGATTGTGATGACCAGTGATAAATTTCTGTACCTGTTCGGACATCTGGCGCCGGCTGCCACTCTGACGCTGACCATGATTTTCCGATTGATTCCTTCTTACCGGAAAAAGGAAGAGCAGATAGGCAATGCCAGAAAGTGCATCGGCATGGATGCGGATACGGGAAATACAGCTGCGAAGGCGGCCCACGGTATGGTGATTGTCTCAGCGCTGATGTCATGGGCGCTGGAAGGGGGCATTGTCACGGCAGACAGTATGAGGAGCAGGGGATACGGGTGTGGAAAAAGGACACATTTTTCCCGGTACCGGTTTGCGGGAAGGGACAAAGCGCTGCTTGGATTCATGGTTTTCCTCCTGGCAGCGGTCATTCTGTGTGGGATGGGCGGAGGCGCCGCCGTCGTGTTTACACCCCGTTTTGAGATGGCCGGCAGAAGCTCCCCATGGTTTTCTGCGGGGATTTTTGCGTATTTTCTTTTTCTTTTCATACCATCTGCAATTAATATTCTGGAGGAGATACGATGGCACAGTTTGAGATCAGAAATCTGAATTTTTATTATCCTCAGGCGGAAAAAACACCGGCTCTGTCTGATATCAGCCTGAAGATCGAACAGGGGCAGTTTGTTACGGTCTGCGGCAGAAGCGGAAGCGGAAAAACGACACTTCTGAAGCATCTGAAAAGTGTGCTTACGCCCCACGGAAAGAGAACGGGAGAAATTCTTTTTGAGGGACGGCCGCTTGCTGAAGCGGGACTTCGGGAACAGTCCTCCGGAATCGGTTACGTCATGCAGAATCCGGACAGTCAGATTGTGACGGACAAGGTATGGCACGAACTGGCCTTTGGTCTGGAGAGCCTTGGGATGGATCAGAGGACCATCCGGCTGCGCGTGGCAGAGATGGCCAGTTATTTTGGAATACAGGGCTGGTTTCACAAAAATGTGACAGAGCTGTCGGGAGGACAGAAACAGCTGCTGAATCTGGCATCGATTATGGCAATGCAGCCCGGCGTGCTGATCCTGGACGAACCGACGAGCCAGCTGGACCCCATCGCATCCTCTGATTTTCTGAATACAGTGCGGAAAATCAACCGGGAGCTTCGAACCACCGTCATCATTACGGAGCATCGCCTGGAGGACATTTATTACTGTTCTGACCGGGTAGTAGTGATGGAGGAGGGAAGGATTCTTGCGGACGATGAACCACGGCGTGTGGGGGATTATCTGAAGGAAGAAAAAAATGAGATGTTTGCGGCTATGCCTGCACCTGTACAGATCTATTACAGTGTGGGGGCAGTGGGAAAATGTCCGCTGACTGTCCGGGAAGGTGCGGAGTGGCTGGACGGGCTGTTTGCGGAGAAAAAACCGGAAATCACATCTGTGGAAATGGCGGATTACCCGGATCCGGAAGAGGCAGCCCATCCTGCTATTCTCATAAAAGAAGCGTGGTTCCGGTATGAGAAAGAAGGGCGGGACATCCTGAAGGGCGTCGATCTGAAGGTTCCCACCGGCGTTCTCCACGCAGTGGTAGGCGGGAACGGAACGGGAAAATCCACGATGCTGAAAGCGATCTGCAATATCTGCAGGCCGTACCGCGGCAAAATTTTCGTTGACGGAAAACGGGTGGAAAAATACCGCTCAGGGGAGCTGTTCTGCGGACTTCTCGCAATGCTTCCGCAGGATCCGCAGAGCCTGTTTGCCAGAAAAACGGTTCGGGAGGAGCTGGAAGAAATGGTGTCAGGTACAAAGGAGCAGAAGCGTGAGAAAATGAATGAGGCGGCTGCCCTGTGCGATATTGGGCACCTGCTGGAAAATCATCCATACGATCTCTCCGGCGGGGAGCAGCAGCGTGCAGCGCTTGCGAAGGTACTGCTGACGGATCCGAAAATATTGCTGCTGGATGAGCCGACGAAGGGAATTGACAGCTTCTTTAAACAGAAATTCGCGGAGATTCTGCAGAGGCTGAAAAGCAGAGGCGTGACTGTGCTGATGGTTTCCCACGATGTGGAATTCTGCGCAAAATATGCGGATCTTGTCAGCATGTTTTTTGACGGCGGAATTGTCACCACCAATACGCCAAACCGCTTTTTTGCCGCAAACAGTTTTTATACAACGGCAGCCAACCGGATGAGCCGCCATTTATTTGATAACGCGATTACGAATGAGGATGTGATAGAGCTATGTCAGAAGAATCTGTAAAAAAGAAAAGGCGGGAAAGCGGTCTGGTATTTGTCTGGCTGGTGGTGGCAATTCTGATACTGTCAACGCTGTTCGTATCGAATTATTTCGGTTACAGAAAATATTATCTGCTCAGCCTGCTGCTGATCGTTTATTCCATGATTCCGTTTTTCTTAAGCTATGAAAAACGAAAACCGCAGGCGAGGGAAGTTGTGACACTGGCGGTCATGTGTGCCGTTGCGGTAGCCTCCAGGGCTGCATTTCTTATGCTGCCCCATTTTAAACCCATGACAGGAATCATAATGATAACAGGAATTTCATTCGGTCCGGAAGCCGGGTTCCTTACGGGAGCTCTCAGCGGCTTCGTCAGCAATTTTATTTTCGGTCAGGGACCCTGGACACCGTGGCAGATGTTTGCCTTCGGCGTTGCCGGATTTCTCGCCGGAATTCTTTCAAAGACCGGATTTCTTACGGGAGAGAAACCACTGCGTGCAGCCGTATTCGGAGGACTGTCTGTGGTTATTATAGTGGGGCCGCTCCTCGATACGTGCACACTGTTTACAATGGCCGCAGAAATCAATTCGTCATCGGCAGCCGGCATCTATCTGTCGGGGCTTCCGGTGAATCTGGTTCATGGACTGGCCACATTTCTTACCGTTCTCCTTCTGTGCAGGCCGATTACGGAAAAACTGGACCGGATCCGGGTGAAATACGGTATGATGAGTGACGATTGAAGGCAGGAAGGAGACTGATGTGAGATTTGACAGCTATCATCCAATGATTAATTTGATCTACTTTGCAGGGGCAATTGTCTGCGCAGTCACTTTTAACCATCCCGTTTTTCTGGCAATTACTTATCTGGCATCGTTTTGCTACTCTGTCAAATTGAACGGAAAGAGGTCCCTGCTTTTTAATCTCGTCCTGATTCCGCTGATTTTTATGTATGCTTTTTATTATTCCGGTTACCATCATTTCGGCATCACCGTCCTGAAAAAGAATTTTATCGGAAATCAGATGACGCTGGAAGCACTGGTGACCGGCTATGTGAGAGGAACGGCTGCCGCATCGGTACTGATGATCTGCGGCTGTATTTTTGCGGTATTCTCGTCCGATAAGGTGGTCTATCTGTTTGGCCGCATTTCACCGAAGCTGTCGCTGTTTCTGTCCATACTGTTGCGTTTTGTTCCCAGAGTGAAAAAAAGAGCAGCCGGAATTGAGACAGCCAGGCGGGGAGCAGGAAAAGGATGTACACAGGGAAATCTGTTCCGGCGTGCTGCCCACGTTGTCAGTCTGCTGTCTGTTCTGGTTACCTGGACGGCAGAGGATTTCGTGGAGAGCGCGGCATCCATGAAAAGCCGCGGTTATTCGCTGAAGGGGCGTACATCATTTTCCATATACCGGTTTGACAACAGAGACAGGTGCGTTGTCCTGCTCTTTGCCGCATGTCTGACAGTGACGGGCGCCGCTGTGCTGTTTCAGCAGACAACGATCCTGTACAGCCCGGAAATCGTCTGGAACAGAATCACTCCGTTTTCCTTTTTCTTTTATGCGGTGTACGCATTTTTCCTGTTTCTGCCCATGCTGCTGCAGATGGCCGGAGAAAGTAAGTACCGGATGGCAGTAAGAAAAAATATCGATTGACAAAAGGCGGGAAGTATCATATAGTAAGTTCGGATGAAACTGTGAAGATTTTATGTAAGATCTGTCTTCACAACCGATGTACATAACTCCTCGGATTCAGGAGGTACAGTGGTCTGCTTTCTGGTCATGTCTCAGAATCCGGCATGACTTTTTTATGAAGTCATCTGAATGCAGGGAAATGCATGGATGTACGGAATGTCAATTGAATAGCGCGGAACTCTGGCCATAAATGGGTGAAATTCTCATACAGTAAATGCGTTGTCGTACAGTCGACACATGGCAGTTTTCCTGGTAAGGTAGAAATAATTCGCATATAAACGTCTATCAGGTAGCAGAAGGTATTCTTTTCCGAAAAGAATATTTTTTGTTACCTTTTTTTGTGGGGTTTTCCATGTCTGTATCTGCAGGAAAATCCATAGACGCTGTTCGGCAGATCCGAGTTATTTCATCTACGTTACCGGTAAACTGTAATCATTCCTTTTAAACGCAGCTCTGCGTTTTGGAATATTACAAGCAGGAGAAAGAAAAGGAGAAGATGTATGAAGAAAAAGAAACTCACACAGCGTGTGCTGGCCGTGCTGCTTTCTGCAAGTATGATTTTCGGCGCAGCACCGGTGAGTCTGCAGGCGGAGGAAATACAGGGCGAAGTCCTGGAGATGTCTGTGGAAGAGCCGGTGGTGGCTGAGGCAGAACCGGAAGCAGTTGTGGTGGAAGAAGCACCTGCAGAGGACGTGGTGATCGAGGAACCTGCGGTGGATGTGCAGGATGAGATCCTCAGTGATGTGCCGGAAGGATCCGGGGAAGAAGCCGCAGATGCAGAAGTTGTCACAGAGCAGGAAGAAGGAACCGTTGAGGAAGGCGTTGCGCTGGCAGGCGAACTGAATCTCGATGACTCTGAGATCGTACTGGAGGGAATCGATGAAGTTGTTGTGACAGAAGAGATTCCGGTGGAAACGGAGGAGTATGCGGCAGGAAGCGGAAGCGGCAATACGTATATTACTGTAGAGAAATACGATGCAGAAGGAAACGGAAGCTTTCTGCTTGGGCCGACAGCAATTCCATTTTTAAGAAAAGCAGATTCGGATGTAATGCTCAAAGCGACAGAAATCGACTATGGCGGCGAGTCTGTGGAAGACGAATACGCTGAAGGTGGTAAATATTATGCAGTAACGAATATAGATGGAACTGCTAATAATGATAGCCACACATGGGCTGTTGCAAAGAATGCCAGCATGACAGAGTGGTATAACGTGGCTTATTATAATACGTCAGCAGGGGCCGTATATCGTTATGTTTATGGTAATGCGAATATTACATATAGTAATAAGGCAATAAATACTAAGAAAGATGAGTTGATTAAGTATATTGCTGACCTTACTGATGAGCAGAGAAACAAGGGCGGAGATGCTTATACTATAGCTCTGGAAGTGCTTGTGAACAGAAATGCAACGGTAGATGATATAACTGATGCACAGACAGCATTGGATAAAGCTGTAAATAATATTCCGGCAACAAAGATTACTCTTGATACGGAATCGCTGACACTGGGCGTGAAAAAGAGTGCAACTGTCCAGGCTGTTCTGGAACCGGAAAATACAACGGATAAAGTTACCTGGAGCATTGCAGATACAAGCATTGCAACGGTAGATGAAAATGGTAAGGTCACAGCACAGCTTACCGGCGGAACTACTACGCTGACCGCGACAGCGAATGATGAAGTTAAAGCTGAAATCCCTGTTACAGTCACAGCGGCAACGTATGTAACGCTGTCTGTGGAAATGTATGAAGGTGAATCTGACGGAACCGGCAGATATCTGCTGGAGCCGACAAGAATCCCAGTGACGTCAACTACATACATAACTGATATTCTGCAGAGGGCCGTAGGTGTAAACAACGTTGTTATCAACTATGAGGACCACAATGCTGTGACAGGTATCTGCGGAGTCAATAATGAAAACAGATACAGGTGGGGATTTTTAAGAGATGGTGTCGTTGTGCAAAATGGCGGAGACGGTCCGGATCCCTATTCGAAAGTCGCTCCCGGTCAGATTGTCCGTGTTGTATATTCAACGGAGGGAGCATCGCGGGTATCTAACATTTTTGGCGCCGCCAACAAAGATGAGCTTCTGGATGTTATGTCAGGTATGAATGCAAGGCAGAAAGCGACAGAAGAATACAGAAAAGCGGAAGAAGTGGCACTGAATGTACAGGACCATTCTGTTGCGGATGCTCTTGCCGGGCTGAATGCACTTCCGGAAAATCCGGCAGTTATTTCTCAGAAAGAGGTTACATTTCGAATCGGAGAAACATTCATGCTGGAGGCAAATGACGCAGTAACATGGAGTATAGAAGATGGATCCGTGGTTTCTCTGGAGGGAAAGAATGAAGGCGCAGTAAATACATATTGTACAATTGCCGGAAAAAAAGCTGGAATAACCACTGTAAAAGCAACAGATGTATTTGGCTACCAGACCTCCTGTAAGGTGACGGTTGTTGCACCCGTTTATTTCCGGCATTCAGACGGAACAATCCAGGAGATGGCAGAGGACGGATCCTTTACGCTGACCTCCATCGATGAAGGACGCTTCGTGCTGAACCAGCCGAAGGACGGGGAAACTGCTGTATTTGAATGCGAGGATAAGATTCCGGTATGGAATCCGAATGATAAGCAGTGGAATTATTCCTTCCACTGGTGGGTGGATGATGAGACTGGAACGTGGCAGCCTGCAGCTGCAAAACTGGAAAAGAAGGTTAAGGTAAGCACAGGATATTTCAGCACGGAGTTCTCCATAAATTATCAGCAGGTAACTAATATTGAAGAGCTGAAGGCCTATATTAATGATGATGAGGTCACAATGGAGAATGGATTTGTGATCGAGGGAACCATGTGGACAGAGAATAATTATTATTCCGGCCAGGAAGTGATTGTCAAGGGAAAGCAGGGCGACCAGTGGATCACCATTCCTTCCCAGGCTCTGTCCTATGAGACGGATGATCCATCCTACAATTTCCGTTTTGTCGGAAATAAGCTGATTATCAACCGTGCAGGAACTCATACGGTGACGATCTCTCTGAAACAGCAGTCCGGCCTCTCTGACGGTGCGCCCAGTGTATCCTTTATGGCGGTATGTAATGAAATAAAGGCAACAGGAATGTACATCGATGTGGACGATGCAAATAATAACGTGTGCTACATTGATGAATGGCAGGATCTGGGGCAGCATTACGTAGGTATCCGTCCGGGAACCTGGGACGCTGTAACGGGAGAAAAGCAGAACGATGGCTATCATATTACTTTTGAACCGTATAACACAACACAGCGTGATGTGAAGTGGGAAGTGGTAGAAGGTGCAGATGTGGCAACACATTCAGAGCTCCACAGTGATGGTATCATTCCCTACAAGGCAGGTACCGTAAAATTCAAGGTGACCAACCTCTATAACGAAGAGATTTACCAGTACGTTACAGTTACCTTCAAATACAAGAATCCGCTGCAGTCCGTTTCAGCAGAAGATTCTTATGCAATGGCGAAAGGATCCAGTATATATCTGAACCTTGATCTGAATCCGGCCAATGCCACAGAGCAGCGGTTCAACTGGACGTATGATAAGTCCGGAATTGTCGAAGTGACAGATAAGATTGAAAGCTCTGAGGATGGAATGGAATCCTGGACCGTTCACAAGATCAAGGCTGTCGGTGAAGGCATCGTAACCGTAACAGGTACACCGTGGGATCAGACGGCAGGATGCAAGCCGGTAACCTTTACCGTGGCAGTGGGTAGCACGAAATCAGATGCGAAGGCAGTTTTGTCGGTATACAGCAAGATTGCAGCTCTGGACGGAACGGTTACACTGAATTCTGAGGCTGCCATTACAGCAGCAAGAAAAGCATATGATGCTCTGACAGATGCGCAGAAGGCACTCCTTGGAAATCAGAAAGCGATGCTGGAGACAGCAGAGGCAAAACTGGAAACCGTGAAAAAGGAAGAAGAAATCAAGAATCACAAGCATACCTTCGGCGCATACACCACTGTAAAAGAGGCGACAGCTCTGGCAGAGGGACTGCAGGAGCGTACCTGCGCATGCGGATACAAGGAAACGAAGACCATCGCAAAACTGACACCGACCATCAAGGTGACAGCTACAAAGCTGCCGATGAAGGTGAAACAGTCCACATCCGGATTTAAGGTGACCGGACTGGCAAAGGGTGACTACGTAAAATCCTGGAAATCCAGCAATACAAAGATTTTCAAGGTAACAGGAAAAACGAACGGTACCTGCAAGCTGACAGCAGGCAGCAAGACAGGTTCTGCGACGCTGACAATTACCCTGGCCAGCGGTCTGAAGAAGAAGGTGACTGTGACTGTCCAGAAGGGAACCGTCAAGACGACAAAGATTACCGGTCTGACCAGCAAACTGACGGTACAGAAAGGCAAGACAGCAGCGCTGAAGCCGGTACTGACCCCGATTACTTCCCAGCAGAAGTTTACATACTCTTCCTCCAACAAGAAAGTTGCTACAGTAAACTCCAGGGGCGTTATTACGGCAAAAGCTGCAGGAACGGCGAACATTACCGTAAAATCAGGAAGCAAGAAGTATACCGTTAAGGTTACTGTACCGAAGACGAAAACAACGAAGATCACAGGCGTTCCGGAGAGCGTTACCGTAAAGAAGGGTAAAACGTATACTCTGAAGGCAGCGGTTTCTCCGAAGAACAGTGATGAGAAGATTACCTACAAATCTTCCAACAAAAAAGTGGCAACCGTCACAAGCAAAGGAACGATTAAGGGAATCAAGAAAGGCACAGCTACCATTACTGTGACATCCGGAAGTGTCTCGATTCAGTGTAAGGTTACAGTAAAATAAAGCAGGAGAAATCCGGTCATATTTGGTAATACAGCAATTGCCGCTCACGAAGTGGATTGTGTTACTCATCCTCGCGGGCAGAGAATCAAATACGGTTCTCTGCCCGTAATTGTTTCAGTACGCATCGACACACACAGGATTCCCCAGAATCTCCCGCCCGGCATAAAGTGTCTGATCCGACCGGGAGCGGACGCTCCATTTGACGAGTGTCAGACAGCGGTTTTCAATCTCGATGCAGGTGATGCCGCCGGGGGAGACGCAGCTTCCGACATTGCAGTAGGGGATAGCTTTTGTTCCGATGGAAGGATGGTGCGTATGGCCTGTCACCAGCAGGCAGTTATGAGTCACTGCCCATCGTGTCAGCGTTTTTTCGGTTTCCTTTTTTCGCGTATTGTTTCTGGCAGCACTGGTGGGATCCGGAACTCCGAGAAATTCCAGCGGGCGCCAGATATACCGGACGAGAAATGCGGACAGGCGCCACAGCGTGCTGTTAAAAAGCTCTGCCTGATGTCCGTGGATCAGACAGATATCTTTTTTCTGCTCTTCATCTGCAAGAACAATGGCGGGATAAAAGGTGATTCCGGGATACAGCGGCTGTTCACAGAGCGTACGGTCGCAGTAAAAGGTAAGAAACTGTTTTTTCTGAAAGGAAACATTTTTCTTCACCATGTCATGATTTCCGTACAGAGCGTACATGCGTCCTGAACGGTAAAAACGGGAGAGCAGTTCAAAGGTGTGATCGTGCATTTCTATAATTCTGCGGATGGAACGGTTTTCCCAGAGCTCATCTCCGTCTCCCAGCTCCAGATACGTAAAGCATTTCCGGTTATAATAGTCCATCGAAGCAAGATACAGGAATTCATTTTTCAGGAAATTGTCGCCGCCATTTCCGATGCCGCGGTGGCAGTCACCAAACAGGACATACCTGGAATCGGAGCGAAGCGGCAGCACCAGCGCCTGTGAGACGGCAGCGGAGATCCTCGCCTGACTGCTCATGCTCTTTTCCTGCCTTTCTGACAGCGCCGTATGGAGCGAAGCCCGGCAGGAAAAAAGTAATACAGGCAGAGCAGCCGGTCAACTGTATCGGTAAAGGGGCGGGTAAAGTTCAGATAAAGCTGACAGAAAAGGCGGTTTTTTCTCCGGGCAATTTGGGTATACAGATGGTGCCGGAAGCCGGAGCAGGTTGAGTGGGGAGCGGTAAAAAGGAGCGATACTGTGCAGTCGCAGGTGCAGAGACTGCGTAAATCGTAGCCGTTTTTTATGAGACTGTCGCAGAAGGCACGCAGCATTTCCATCTCCGGAAACGTTATAGAGACTTCCATTTTCAGATCAGACGGTTCACAGTACGTACCCAGGCGGAAACCGGTCAGCCACCAGTGGATTTCATGGACTGCAAACATCGGACGGCCGTTCTTTTGCAGCATAATGGAAAGGGGCATCATTTCCTCATCGGAGACTGCATGGAAATGTGCGGTCTGCCGTCTGTCAGGGGCGAGTAGAGCGTCGGCATAATAGAGGCCGACCTCGCCGCCGGCGGTGAGACCATACTGCCCTTTCCAGAACTCAATCAGCCACGTTTTTCCGTTGTAGTCAAAGAAAACGGGTTCGCAGTCAAAGACCATCCCAAAGGCGGGAGCTGCAAGGTCAAAAGCACCTGTGTAGCCGTAATCTTTCTGCCAGGCATCCCGGCGCGTGGTAAAAATATCCTGATCCTCCCGGTAGACAAAGCCAAAAGGGGATGACAGATCATGGATGATCCGCAGCTTTTCCATCCGGTTCATGGAGATAATTTTTTTTATGATACGATAACGCCTCTGTACACAAGAACAGAAGACGATACAGAAAAAAAGAAAAATTCCGGTAAAAAGATACATAAGAATAAAAATCCTTTTTTCTATCATATGAACCTTTCTGCTTTCCGGAAAGTATATTTTCTGTCAGGGTGTGTTGTTTTTGAAGAGTCCCCTACATACAATAGTAATAAATGCAAACGGGAGCTTTTATGGAAAAACAGGTGAAAATTCTTCAGTACCTGATGCTGATCGTCCTTTTTTCGGTTGCATTTCTGCTGCCTGCATTTGCAGCAGGCAGACAGGCAAGAGAAAGTATGGGACAGCAGGTGGAGGAGGAAAGCGGGGAGAGCGACCGTGACGGCCGGCAGGGGGAGAAAGGAACCATCGTCATCGATGCCGGACACGGCGGGGATGATCCGGGAATGGTCGGGAGCAGCGGAATCAGTGAAAAAATTCTGAATCTTGTATATGCGCAGAAGCTGGGAGCACTTCTGGAACAGGAGGGGTACCGGGTGGTGCAGACACGGACGGATGAAGGCGGGCTTTATGATGCGGATCAGACGCATAAAAAAGCCCAGGATATGCAGCGGCGATGTGCAATTATTGCAGAGGAGAATCCACTTCTGACGGTCAGCATTCATCAGAACAGTTATCCGGATGCTTCGGTATGCGGTCCGCAGGTATTTTACTATGAACAGTCGGCGGAAGGAAAACTGCTTGCATCTTCCATTCAGAACTGTCTCAATGAAGAGCTTGCCATTGACAGACCGCGGCTGCAGAAAGGAAACGGTACGTATTATATACTGAAACGTTCTGCCGGAACAACGGTGATTGTCGAATGCGGCTTTCTGTCGAATCCGGAGGAGGAAGCAAAGCTTCAGGAAGAAGCGTACCAGGATCAGGTGGTTCTGGCTGTTTTTCACGGCGTGGTTCAGTACCTGGAAGGAAAAAAATCCGGCCCGGGTCCTTCCGATACGGAGACCCGGGCCGGATCTGTGCTGTACAGCAAAACAGGCTTATTTACAGCTTAATATTCTTAAACAGGGATCCCAGAGAAGTAGTGGCAGCTTCCGTTTCCGGCATTTCGAATACTTCTTCTTCGATCTCCTTTGCGGCAACATCTTCCAGAGCTTTCATGCTAAGGCTGATCTTGCCGTCTTTTACTGCGATAATTTTCACTTTTACTTTCTGTCCTTCTTTCAGAACGGCACCCGGGTGCTTGATGCGCTGCTGGCAGATCTGGGAAATATGAACGAGTCCGCTCAGTCCGTTTCCGAGATTGATGAATGCGCCGTATGGCATCAGGGATTCTACGGTACCTTCTGTGACGAGACCTACTTCCACATTGGAAATCTTCTGTTTCCGCTCTTCCTCTGCCTTTTCACGGAGAATTTCCCGTGCAGACAGTACGAGGCGTTTTTCTTCCGGGTCTGCTGTGATCACACGTACTTCGATTTCACGTCCAACCCACTCTTCCGGATTCTCCACGTATTCCAGAGACAGCTTGGAAGCCGGGATAAAACCGCGGATTCCTTCCACATAAGCGGTAACTCCGCTCTTGACCGCTTCACTGATCTTTACCTTAATATTGGACTGATCATGAAGGAGCTGTACCAGCCGTTCCCAGCCGAGCACGGAAGCGGCAGCCTTCATGGAAAGCTGAATCCGTCCCTGTGCATTGTCGCGGCGGATCACGGTGGCGGAAATGGTCTGTCCCACCTCCATATCGCGGAAAGAAAAGTCAGGATCGTCGCTGGCATCCTCCAGACGGATCACTCCATCCGTATAAATTCCAAGATCAATCGTAAGCTCTTCCTCCGATACACCGATTACGGTGCCGGTCAGGATGTCTCCTTCGTGGATTGGCTTCATGGATGCTGCGATGGCATCTTCGTAATCAGCCATGGTCTCTGCCGGAGCAGATGGTGTTTCTGCAGTTGTCAGTTTTTCTTCTTCCATTGTTTACCTCCAGTTTGGCAGAACTGCGCTTTGCGGCCGGACATATGACCTGTGACCGGCGCATTGCAGAACTGCTTTCATTCGCGTATATTTCTGCGTCTATTTTAGCACAGCCTGCCGTGTTTGAACACAGAAAAAAAGGGAACATGAAATAAAAAAGAGAAAATAGTTTCAAAAGAAAGAGTGAAGTGATATAATGGAGCAGAAAGGCAGGAAGAGGTTATGAGAACAGTCATGGCAGACATGCGGTACGGGATCTGTGAAGAAGAGATCCGACGGGCAGGAGAGATCATAAAGAAGGGCGGACTGGTGGCGTTTCCCACCGAGACGGTATACGGGCTCGGGGCAAATGCGCTGGACGAAGAGGCTTCGGCGAAGATTTACCGTGCGAAGGGAAGGCCTTCTGACAATCCGTTGATTGTTCATATTGCTGACTGGGATGCGCTGGATCTTATTGTGGAAGAGATTCCGCGGGAAGCACAGCTTCTGGCAGATGCATTCTGGCCGGGTCCGCTGACGATGATTATGAGAAAATCGGATGCGGTTCCTCTGACTACGACAGGGGGACTTTCCACTGTGGCGGTGCGGATGCCCAGTGATGAAGTGGCACTGGCACTGATCCGTGCGGGCGGCGGTTACATTGCTGCACCCAGTGCGAATACATCGGGTCGGCCAAGCCCTACAAAAGCGGAGCATGTGGCAGAAGATATGGACGGAGTCATCGATATGATTATTGACGGCGGTGAGGTTACCATCGGTCTTGAATCTACTATCGTAGACCTGTCCGAAGGTACGCCGACGATTCTGCGTCCGGGGTATATCAATCAGGAGATGCTGGAAGAGGTTCTCGGCACAGTACAGATGGACAGAGGACTGACTTCAGATGATTCCGGTGTCCGGCCGAAGGCGCCGGGGATGAAATACCGTCATTATGCGCCGAAAGCACAGCTGTTTATTGTAGAGGGTGAAGAGAAACAGGTGCGTACCAGAATTAATGAACTGGTTGCCGCATCTCAGTCGAGGGGACAGCGTGCCGGCGTAATCGGAACGGATGAGTCACTGCTTTATTACCGCAGCGGAATTGTGAAGTCCATTGGTTCCAGAAAGGATGAGCTTACGATTGCCCATCATCTGTACAGCATTCTGAGAGAGTTCGACGAGGCGGATGTTTCTGTGATCTATTCGGAATCCTTTGATACACCACAGATGGGACAGGCAATTATGAACAGGCTGATCAAGGCGGCGGGTCATCAGATGATCCACGCTTCCGCAGAGAGCGGCTGAAAGACAGCCGGCCGATGAACCGGGTGAGTTTTGAAGTTACAAGGAGTTAAGAAAGTGAAACGATATGACAGGCTTATTTTTGTAAGCAACAGTGATACTGCCACAGGACCGATGGCAGAGGCTATCCTGCAGAGCAAGTTCCTTCTGGAAGATCTGTCCATTACCTCAAAAGGTGTGGTGGTTCTGTTTCCGGAGCCCATCAATCCAAAAGCGGAAGCGGTACTTGTGAGCAACGGCCTTACGATGAAGGATCATATGAGTGATCCTCTGGTGAAGGAGGATTTTGATGAGCGGACTCTGATTATGTTTCTGAATGAGAGTCTGAAACAGAAAATACTGAAGGAATTTGAGCCGGAGCATACGGAGAATGTACATGTGCTGAACGAATATGTGGGGTCGGATTCGGACCTTATCAATCCGTATGGAGGAAGTCTTGCAGACTATGGTCAGTGTTATACAGAGTTGGAAGCTTTGGTATCAAAGCTTGTAATACAATTAAACGAGGAGGAATTGTTATGTTAGCAATAGGATGTGATCAGGGAGGCTACTCTCTGAAGCTGGAGATCATGAAGTATCTGGATGAGAAGGGAATCGAGTACAAAGACTGTGGTTCTTATTCTGCAGATCCGGTGGATTATCCGGTTTATGCAAGAAAGGTAGTGAAAGAGATCCAGTCGGGAGCATGTGACAAGGGAATCCTGATCTGTGGAACAGGTATCGGCATTTCGATTACGGCCAACCGTTATAAGGGAATCCGTGCGGCGGTGTGCGGTGACTGCTTCAGTGCAGAAGCGACACGCCTTCACAACGACGCAAATATTCTTGCGCTGGGTGCACGTGTAGTCGGACCGGGACTGGCAGTGAAGATTACGGAAACCTTCCTGAATACTCCGTTCTCAGGAGCAGAACGTCATGCCCGCAGAGTACGTATGATTGATGAAGAGGAATAAAAACAGTATCTGCTTTACTGACGAGGAGGAGAAAAAGATGCAGAAGGTTGTTATTATGGATCATCCGCTGATCCAGCACAAAATTGGTCTGATCCGGAGATGTGAGACTGGTTCCAGAGATTTCAGAGCACTGATCGGTGAGATCGCCATGTATATGTGCTATGAAGCTACCAGAGATCTGAAACTGCAGGATGTGGAGATTGAGACTCCGATCTGCAAAACAACGGTAAAAGAACTGAGCGGAAAGAAGCTGGCAGTAGTGCCGATTCTGCGTGCCGGTCTGGGCATGGTGGACGGTATGCTGGCAATGATTCCGGCTGCAAAGGTTGGCCACATCGGGCTCTACCGTGATCCGGAAACACTTAAACCGGTGGAGTATTACTGTAAGCTTCCGGCAGATTCCAGCGAGAGAGACGTATTTGTAGTGGATCCCATGCTGGCAACGGGAGGTTCTTCTGTGGCGGCTGTTCAGATGCTCAAGGACAAGGGTGTAAAGAACATTCGTTTTATGTGTATTATCGCAGCACCGGAAGGTGTGGAAGCCATGAAGAAGGCACATCCGGATGTGGATCTGTATATCGGCGCGCTGGATGATCATCTCAACGACCATGGTTACATTGTTCCGGGACTGGGAGATGCCGGAGACCGTATATTCGGTACAAAATAATGAGGACAGGCAGTCGGATATGTGATATCCGGCTGCTTTTCGTTGTACAGAAAACCTTGTTTCCCATACAATGAAGCTATTCCGCGGTGATATGGAGAAGAAAAACACAGGAATTTCTGATATCCGGGTGTACACATGTCTGAGACAGATGTTCCGCACAGAACGGATGCCATTTGAAAGACGAGCTTCCGAAACGGGCGGATCTGTGATAGAATGTACAGTAAAAGAAAAGCAGTTTGTCGGCTGCAAAAGCAGCGCATGCGAAAGAAAGGAAGAAATCAATGAAAAACAGATCACGAAACACATTGTACATGATTGCCGGATTCTATCTGGTGTATCTTGCATATCAGATGTATCATCAGCTGGGGGAAGCCGGTGATCAGAAACCACTTTTTATTCTGTGCACCATCCTTTTTGCCGTTATCGGTGTCGGTATAGCCGGTATGGGAATGCGCAACCTGTATCGCGACAGTAAAATGCCGGATCCGGACGAGCAGGGAGAGGAAGGCAGAGCAGATGAAGAAAGCAGCGACGCGGGCAGTGAAAATGACACGGCAGACAGCAAATCTGAGGAAGAAAACGGTGCAGGAGAAGAAAAACCGGAAGAGCTGACGACAGAAGAACAGGCAGATGCTCCTGAAGAAAGAAATGAGTGAGAAAAGTGATAAAGAATTCTTAAGAATCTTTTTATGTACGTCAAACCGGGGATGTACTATACTTTCCTTAGCAGAACTGTTACGCAGAAGACAGTGACGGAAGGTATCACTTCATATATTAACAATGTTGCAACGGAAATCGGGAGGATGGCTATGCATAAAAGATTTCATAAATTAGCTGCAGTGGTTCTTGCAGTATCTCTTGCACTGCAGCAGGGAGCTGTACCGGTACTTGCAGAAGAAGTTCAGACAGAGACCCAGACGCAGACTGTAACGGAAGCACAGCTGCAGGCAGAGGCAGAGTCACAGCCGGTGACAGAAGCCCAGACTCAGGCTGTCACAGAAGCCCAGACGCAGCCGGTGACAGAAGCCCAGACCCAGGCTGCCACAGAAGCACAGACGCAGCCGGTGACAGAAGCCCAGACTCAGGCTGCCACAGAAGCACAGACGCAGCCGGCGACAGAAGCCCAGACCCAGGCTGCCACAGAAGCACAGACGCAGCCCGTGACAGAAACGTCTGCAAAATCCGAAACGGAATCGGAGACAGAAACAGCAGATGAGACGGAAACGGAGAGCGAAAAGGAGACCGAACGTTCAGAGCGTGAAAATGACGGAAGAAAATTCACATCTTATGATCTGGAAACGGAACTGAAGACGGTACTGCCGTACCTGTTTGCTGCAGGAAATGTGACAGCAGCGGAAGATCAGCTGGAGAATCAGAATATTCTGGATGGTGAGGAAGGGGAGACTGCAGTTGCTTCGCTGAAGAAATTCTCCACAGAACTGGCCAATGGCCGTTCCTCTTCCGATGTAGAGGTGGTCAATCTCTACGCAGATGAGAAGGGAAAGCTGGATACGGCTCAGCTGGATCAGCTGTATAAAAATCATGTGATTGATGTCACAAAGAAGTATTACGTTGTCAATATCATTGCGGATGATGAGAATCAGAATCTGGATTTTTCCGGATATGATATGGTTCTGTCGGGGCAGCCGGTTGTGTATGAAGAAGAAACTCAGCCGGGCGATATTATCTACAATTTTGCTGCAATGGACGGAGATTCGTTTACAGGATACAAAGGAACGGTTACACTCGCTTCCGGAAAGGGACTTCAGGGTACGTATCTTGCACCGGAAGGGGAAGTAAATGTAAATTCCGATCTCTCAGGCGCGGTTTATGGCGATACGATCCGTGTGACGGATGCAGCGGCAGAACTTCTGCGCATCGTATTCATCACAGGAACTCAGGAGACGGCCGCGGAAAACGATACAGAATCAGTCACAGAAGCGGCCACAGAGAGCGATACAGAACCAGCCACAGAAGCGGCCACAGAGAGCGATACAGAATCAGCCACGGAAGCGATCGCAGAGAGTGATACAGAACCAGCCACGGAAGCGGCCGCAGAGAGTGATACAGAACCAGCCACAGAGAATGATACAGAATCAGCCACAGAAGCGGCCGCAGAGAGCGAGAGTATCGTTTCGGTGGATGTTGCTGCAGAGCAGAATACAGAAGAAACTGTTCCGGATGAAACCGGTAAGAGAATAACAGAAGACACAACGGGAGACACAATAGAAGATGCAGAAGAAGAGATTCCGCTTCTTGTGGAAGAGTCCGGGGCTGATGTAATGACCCTCGATGCGGGGGGAGAATTCGTCTGGTATTCGGAAGAAGGAACAACATTATCCGTCAGTCTTGTTGATGCAGGTGAGGCTGGCAAGCCGGTGTCATCCGGCCTGATTACGGTGAAAGCGGCAGAGCCGATCATCGGATCGGATGGGACAGTTGTATTTGAAAAAGAATCGGAAGCAGCTTCTGCTTCTGTGGCGGGAGGATCTGCATCCATTACACTTTCTTACGGCGGAAAATACAGGCTTTCTGTTACACAGCTTCCGCAGAAAGACGGAGAGAGTCTTTATTACGGCATAGCGGATCTCAGTTTTTCCGTGGACAGTCAGGGACAGATTGCATTTGATACTGCTTCCGGATGGGATCAGGGAAAAGGTCTGCTGACCATTCCGCTGTATCAGAAAACGGATTCCCTGAACGGGATTGCCGTGCTGACTGTAACGGACGGTGAGTCCGGACAGATCCATGACGCTGTCTTTGTGGTAAAGGATAAAGACGGCAGGATAATCCGCACAGCAGACGGAAATCCGAAGTATTATATCAGTTATGACGGTGAGCCGGTGGTGCTGACCGGACTTGCGGCGGGAAAATACGGTCTTTCCCAGATCAGGACGGAAGCCGGGCATCAGATTGCTCCGGACGGAGACCTGAAGTTTGAGATAAAGAATGATACGAAAACAGATATTGCAGTGATCAATCCTGTGACGGATCCTGACAGCGGGTCTGTTACCGTATCTGCCATGGCGGTTTACAACGGTGTACTGCTGACTGCCTGTGAACAGATGCAGTCAGAATTCTGTCTTGCACTGTTTCAGGATGAGCAGCTGAAAACCAGAGTGAGCGCAGTCAGGAAACTGACGTATCAGCCGGGTGCCCAGACCAGTGAATACGTATCCTTTGACGGCCTTTCCGAAGAAACGTACTATGCGGCTGCGACGGATGAATTCGGCGAGCCGCTGCAGGATCCGCCCTACCGGCTGCAGCAGACGAACAGTGCTGAGGGAACGACGATGACTCCGGTGAAAAAAGGAGAAAAGGTCACACTTCAGTACAGCTATACGGTGGATGAGGAAGGAACGAAATATCCTTCCGGTGATTTCAGCTATAAAGCGGTGCTCCGTCTCGATCTGGAGGTACAGGATAAGGACGGAAAAGCGCTTCCTGTGACGGAAACCTTTTACGTTAATCTTTACAGGGACAAGGCGAAAACACAGAAGGTGAACGGGACGCCTGTTGAATTTGTGATGAACGGAGCCTCCGCTCTTTCACAGAAGCTTGAGCTTACCGTTACAGAGGCTGTGGAGAAGCTTTACATAGAAGAGGTGGATCAGGACGGAAATCCGGCAGATCCCTTATCCGGTTCCTTTGCATATGCAGTGACGTACCCCGGCAATGAGAGCGGAGTCATTACGGTATCCTGCAAATCCGCATCAGATGAAAATCAGAAGCCTACAGGGCTGCAGGAAATGACCGTTGTAAAAGTGGTCAATAAACAGAATTCTTCTGTAGTGAAGATCAGAGTGGTGGACAGTGTGACCGGAAAGCATCTGAAGGGTGCGGTGCTCGTACTGAAAGACAGTAAGGGTAAAGTGGTACTGACTGCAAAAAGCGAGACATTCACTTCGGAGGCTTCCGATATTGAATGGAAGGATTTTCTGGAAACAGGTAAGACGTATTATCTGTCAGAAGTGAAGGCTCCCTCCGGCTATCATCCGGAGCCGGATGTGAAATTTACGGTAAAAGCCGGTGTCGAGACAGTAGTGGAAATGAAAAACGAAGCTGTCAGCGGATCGGATAACTGTACACTGACTGTTACAAAACAGGTATACAGCGGAGAAAATCAGGTATACGCATACGATACAACGAACGGAAAGTATGCGTCAGAAGGCAGATACACGTTTTACGCAGCGCTGTTTTCGGATTCATCCCGCACGAAAAAAGTCAGTGATGTGCAGGAGATCACGGTTGCCGGCTTCGGCGGAACAACGACTTTCAAAAAACTGAAGAAAAATACCACGTATTATTTAGCCGAGACGGATCAGTACGGTACAGTTGTTTCTTCCGGCAGCAAGCTGACTGTGAAGTATACGGATCAGGGAAAGGTGCATACATCGGAGAAAAACAGATCAGCCGTGATCCAGAACGTGTACAGCAGTCTGCCGAAGGGATACCGCAACACGGGAACACTGACGATTACGAAAAAAGTAACGGATGCTTCCGGAGCGGCCAGCCAGGAGACGGAAACCTTTTACGCAGGTATATACAGAACATCGGATTACAGCGATACACCGACGATTGTGAAGCTGGAGCTGCAGGGAAGTTCCTCTGTGTCTGTAAAGAGAAGGATTCTTCTTTCCGGAAACAGCAGCATGAGTTATTATATTGCAGAGGTCGATGAAAACGGCAGCAGGATTACAGATTCCTCAGATTTCGGGTATACGGTTACGGTGGACCAGCCGCAGGTAACGATTGGCGGCGGTGATGATAAAGATGTAACCATCACGAATAAAGCAAAATCCTCCAAAGTGACGCTGTATCTGACAAAGAAGGTTTACGACGGAGCACAGCCAAAGGCAGTCGAAGATACCTTTTACGCAGGTCTGTTTAAAGATCCGGAGTTTACAAAACCGTATACAAAACCGATACCCATGAAGATGAACGGAAAAAGCGAACTGACACTGAAGCTTTCGCTGAATCTGGGCTCTGCCTCCGGTGCCAATATTTATATTGCAGAGGTGGATGCAGACGGTACCGTTATAAAAAATCAGAGGGAATTCGGATATGAGATCAAACTGATTAACTCAACAGCTGCATTTACGCAGGAAAAACGGGAAGTACAGACGATTCTGATGAATTCCGTCTTCGGAACCACTTCTTCCGAAGACTGGAGAAATATTATAGGAGGAGAAGGATACGATCCGAATGGCGGAGAGGTGACCGGAAACGGGACGGCTTCCGCTGTGGAGACGGGAGACGATACGCCGGTAATGTGGTATCTGCTTCTGATGGTATGCTCCCTTGCCGTACTGCTTGGATGCATCAGAAAAAGGCGTGAAGGCTTTCAATAAAGACTGAGCTTTCTTTCTTACGGTTCGCGTTCAGCCGGGAAATACAGGACATAACGACAAAAAATGAAGGGGCTGCTGCAGAATATATTCAAAGGGATATCGGAAATCCCTGAGAAATATCCTGCAGCAGTCCCTTTTATCTGTATTTCTGCAGCAGTTCTTCCGGCATTTTTTTTGTGGCTGTGATGGCGATGGAGCCGGCTCCGATATGGCAGGCTACGCTTAAGGAAAGCGGATCCACGGTCAGAGGATGGTTCGGGAAAGCTTCTGCCACCTCATCCTTCCAGGAATTGATCTCAGTCATATCAGTTCCGGAATATGCCAGAGCGAAGTGAATGTTGGAATAATCTTCGTCTGCTCCGAAACGCTCTCTGCAGTCCCTGCGAATTGCTTCCAGCATGGTTGCACGGGCTGCCTTCATGGTTCTGCTCTTTGCGTAGGCATCCAGCTTTTCACCCTGAATCTGCAGGACGGGTTTCAGACGGAGCAGTGTCCCCAGTGCAGCGGCAGCCGGTGTGATCCGTCCGCCTTTTTTCAGATAATACAGAGTGGAGAGCGTGATATAAATCGTGGAATCGGAAGCGGTTTCTTCCAGATACTGTTTGATTTTATCGCCTTTCCATCCTGCATCAGCCAGTGCTTTCGCATCGATGACAGACTGTTTCTGTGTGACGGAAATTCTTCTGTTGTCTACCACATGGACTTTTCCGTCATATTCCTGCGCCATTGCTGCTGCTGCGTTGCAGGAACCGCTCAGGCCGCTGGACATGGGAATGTGTACAATTTCATCGTGGGTTTTCAGAAGCTCGTCCCACAGCTCCGTTACATCGGCAAGCGACGGCATGGAGGTGGAAATATTGGCATTTTCGCCCAGATACTGATAGAACATATCCTGGGACAGAGTAGTTTCTTCGTAATACAGTTTTTCATTGATATAAAAGGGCATCGGCAATACGGAAATTCCGAGTTCTGCTGCGAGAGCACCGGTGATTCCGCTGTTGCTGTCTGTCACAATGGCTGTTTTTCCCATAATACCTCCTTAAATTCAGACAGTACATTTTTGATTTTATACAAACGGGAAACGCAGACTGACTCTGCATTATCTTTTAACTATAACACAGATTGATTTGTATCGCAATGAAAGAATTTGGCTTGCGTTTCTTTCACTCAGACGGTATACTATAGAAGATAAAGTGACAGAAAACGAATGATCTTACTGAGGGAAAGGAAAGAGAAGCATGGAACTTTTAGAGACAACGCTCCATTCTTTTGCAAATCTGGCAATCCTGCTTTTTGAGTATATCGGAGTCGGCATTATTACATTTTCCGGAATTCAGGGCATCGTGAATTACGTACGCAGGAATCCGGATACGAGGCTGATTCTGGCAAAAGGACTGGCCATGGGACTGGAATTCAAGCTGGGCAGCGAGATTCTCCGTACAGTAATTGTCCGCAGTATGAGTGAGATTTATATTGTGACGGGAATTATTGCGCTCCGGGCGATTCTGACCGTTCTCATTCACTGGGAAATCCGCAACGAAGAGAAAATGCAGACAACGGAAATGCCCGCTTCGGTGACATCTTCTGATGATACGACTGCTGAAGGGACACCGGTGCAGACAGCAGCTTCCAAAACGACGGATAACTGAATCATTATCCCTGCATTGCGCCGGCCAGCAGGACGCTGACAGCAATACCGGAAAGGGAAGCCAACAGCGCGCCACACAGTGTATGGCGCGTTTTTTTAATGCCGGCGGTCATGAAATAAATGCTCATGGTATAAAAAATCGTTTCGGTACAGCACATCATCAGTGAGGCGCTCAGACCGATCTTTGAGTCGGTTCCGTATTCTTTGTAGATATCAAGCAGAAGCCCGGTGGCTGCACTGGAAGAAAACATGCGCAGAATCGTCAGGGGAACGAGAGGCGCCGGAAAAGACAGCACAGATACGTACTTTTCCAGTACAGATCCCACCAGATCCAGGAATCCGGAGGACCGCAGTATGGAGGTGGCCACCATCAGGCCAATCAGTGTGGGGACAATTTTTACGACAGTGGCAAGACCGTCTTTTGCTCCCCGGACAAAGCTGTAATAAACAGGTATCTTTGCCAGTAGTCCGTATCCGATCACGTAAAAAATCAGGAACGGAATGATAAACTGTGAAAGATAAACGATAAACTGCATAATACCTCCCGGCTATTCCAGAATCTGACTGCGGAGAATATCAAAAGGTGCCGGACCCGTTTCAAGAACGCGCCGGTGAAAATCCCGCAGAGAAAAGGTGTCTTTTTGCTGCTCCTTCAGTTCATCACGAAGTCTGCAGAAGTTCAGATATCCGACGTAATATTTCAGATAGTTGGCCGGTGCCTGGAGAATGGTCTGATACAGGGAAGCGGCCGAGGTTTCCGAAAAGCCAAGCTTTCTGAGAAATTCTGATACTTCTTCCGGAGAATATCCGCGGTAGTGGATTCCGATATCCAGCAGCGAGGCAAGCCCCAGCGTGAAGGAGCGGTTTTTCTGGCAGAGCATTGCCAGCCCTGGATCTTCTTCCCAGAGGGAGTAGGCGTACATTTCCACGTATGTGGCCCATCCTTCCGTATAGCCGCCCACATCCAGAAGGTACCGGAGCAGATCGGGTGACCGGGAATTAAAGTATACATTCTGATACAGATGGCCGGGATAGCCCTCGTGTGCCAGTGTTGTATACAGCTCCAGTCCATTATAATTTCCGGATGGATTGATATAGATGACATTGTTCCTGTAATCGTCTATGGCGGAGGTCAGATAAAAAGCGGGGCTGAGGTATTCCTGCAGTGACGGATGGACGTACTTTATCCGACAGGAAACATCCGGAGCAACGGGAAAATCCCCCGTAATTTTTCCGCGGAGTTCGTTCAGCATATCCTCAGGGTCAGAAACGGAAGAAGCATCAGCGGTGATATCTGTCCCGCCTGTGGCGCTGCGGTATTCAGACAGGAGGTCACGGATAGCGGTATAATCTTCCACCATCTGCCTTTTGATATCTTCCTCAATTTCCGCGACATGCCGTTTATCGCCCACCGTGCTTTTTACCAGGTATTCATAGTACGCAGTTCCCTCAGGAAAACAGCAGAGACCTTTTTCGTTTTTTCCGGTATCCGACAGCGCCAGAATTCCTGCAATCAGTCTTTCATATGCGGGAATCACGTAGCCTGTCAGGAGCGCTTTGTTTCTGCTCTGAAAGGCGATTTTTTCGTCGGCAGTCAGATTTGTAATCGCATTCGTTTTTTCATTAAAAATACGGATCAGATAATTGTCATCGCCGCCATCAATGAATTCTCTGCACTGGCGAACCACCTCCAGCGCGCAGTCCTCGCTCATAAACAGCCCGGCCTTCGATTTCTCCTGTTCAAAGGACACGATGGAGGCGAAGTAATCAGGCACCTGGGAGAGAAGCGTCAGGTAATCTTCAATGTCTCCTTTTGTCCGGAACGAGTATTCCGCCAGAAGTACAGGCAGCTGAGCCTGAATTCCGAGGGAAGGACTGAGGGGCTCATCGTATAAGAGCAGTGACGCGGAGGAAAGCTCAGTTTCCAGATAATCATAAAAAATCCTGTATGTAAGCTGGTGGGTGGAGGAAAGTCTGGAACAGTCGATTTTTTTCAGTGCACTGAGGTAATTTTCGGCAGCCGCACAGGACTGCTGCCGTGCATTCAGGCTGGCGTTTCCCAGCGTGACGGATTTTTGTTCGATGTTGTAAGCTGCGGGATTTGCAACCGTATAGTGGAGGTTCAGCGTATTGCCGGCCATTTCGCTGCTGAAAACCTTTTCGGACAATATTTCAAATTTCCGGTCTTCTGACAACGGAAAAAAGCGGAACAGCAGCAGGATGACAAAAAGGCCGGCCAGAATCGGCAGCACATGCTCGAGATGTCTGCGCCTGCCGGGAGACAGGGAGTTTCCGCTCTTTTTTCCGACAACCGGTGAACCGGGTGTGGCTGGAGCAGTTTTGGAAAAGAAACGGGACATAAGGGCTCCGGAAACATTCTTTAAGACAGTTTATGCCGGGGGAACGGTTACTATTAAAAGATTCTGCTGCAGCGGGCAGATTTCAGGACGGTCGGAAGAAAGCTCCCGAAAAAACATGTTGCACAGCTTGACAGAAAAACTGCCATATGGTAGTTTAAAGATATCGCAAAATGAACCGCTGGCAGGAAGCATTGACGGCGGGAAAAACTCAGTGATGAAAAGAGTACGTGTATGGGAATGATACAGAGAGTTTCCGGACGGTGAGAGGAAATACAGGAACGTACGCGGAAGATGGCTTCTGAGAGGTGCCGCCGAGCGGATCGATGGATCGTAAGGCGGTGACAGGTCCGCCTGTTACAGCGGAAGGGTATGATCTCAGTCGAAGAAGACTGACAACGGTAATCCGGCAGCATGGAGGAAAGCATCGGAAACCGAACAGTACCCGCAGAGGTCTGCGCCGCAAGACGCAGATAAATGGAAGTGGTAACACGGGTAAGCTCGTCTTCTGATATCGGGAAGACAGAGCTTTTTTTCTCGTATGGAGACTTTGTATCACATGCGGGAACAACGCTTCGCGGGAATGCGCAAAGCGCATTCTTTTTTTAATCGTAAGGAGGAGACGCAGGATGAGCAAACCGAAATTTTATATGACAACGGCCATTGCCTATACATCAGGCAAGCCGCACATCGGCAACACGTATGAAATTGTTCTGGCAGACAGTATTGCCAGATTCCGCAGAGAGCAGGGCTATGACGTGTTTTTCCAGACAGGAACGGATGAGCATGGACAGAAGATCGAACTGAAGGCACAGGAAGCCGGAATCACGCCGAAGGAATATGTGGACAATGTGGCGGGAGAGATCAGACGGATCTGGGATCTGATGAACACATCCTATGACAAATTTATCCGTACCACGGATGAGGACCACGAAAAGCAGGTACAGAAAATATTCAAAAAACTGTACGATCAGGGTGATATTTACAAAGGCTCCTATGAAGGAATGTACTGTACGCCCTGCGAGTCCTTCTGGACAGAGTCCCAGCTGGTGGACGGCAAATGTCCGGACTGCGGCCGTGAGGTGAAGCCGGCAAAGGAAGAGGCTTATTTCTTCAGAATGAGCAAATACGCTGACCGGTTGATTGAACATATTAATACGCATCCGGAATTTATTCAGCCGGTATCGAGAAAGAACGAGATGATGAACAATTTCCTGCTTCCGGGACTGCAGGATCTCTGTGTGTCAAGAACGTCTTTCAAATGGGGAATTCCTGTAACCTTTGACCCGAAGCATGTGACGTATGTCTGGCTGGATGCACTGACCAACTATATTACCGGTATCGGCTATGACTGTGACGGGAACAGTACGGAGCAGTTTGAGAAGAACTGGCCGGCAGATCTCCATCTGATCGGTAAGGATATTATCCGTTTCCACACGATCTACTGGCCGATTTTCCTGATGGCCCTCGATCTTCCTCTTCCGAAGCAGGTATTCGGACATCCGTGGCTTCTGCAGGGTGACGGCAAGATGAGCAAATCAAAGGGAAATGTGCTGTATGCCGATGATCTGGTCGATATTTTCGGTGTGGATGCAGTCCGTTATTTTGTACTGCACGAGATGCCTTTTGAGAATGACGGAGTGATTTCCTGGGAGCTTATGGTGGAACGTGTCAATTCAGATCTTGCCAATACACTCGGCAATCTGGTAAACCGCACCATCTCCATGAGCAACAAGTACTTCGGCGGTGAGGTGAAGCGTACGGGAGTCTGTGAACCGGTGGATGAAGAGCTGAAATCCGTAGCACTTTCCGTTCCGGAAAAGGTCAGCAAAAAAATGGACGATCTGCGTGTGGCAGATGCGATTACAGAGATTTTCACCCTGTTCAAGCGGTGCAACAAATATATTGATGAGACGATGCCGTGGGCACTTGCAAAGGATGAGAGCAAACAGGAGCGTCTTGCAGAGGTGCTGTATAATCTGACAGAGTGCATTTCCATCGGTGCCTCTCTTCTGGAATCCTTTATGCCGGAGACATCGGAACGCATTCTGGCACAGCTGAATGCGAAGAAGCGTTCCCTGGATGAGATGAAACAGTACGGCCTGTATGAGTCCGGAACGAAGGTGACGGAGAAACCGGAGATTCTTTTCGCACGTCTTGATCTGAAGGAGATTCTGGCAAAGGCAGAAGAGATTCAGAAAGCGCAGGCTGCGCAGAATGCATCGGGAGAAGCGAAAGAAGAAGCTCCGGCGGAAGCTGTTATTGACCTGGAACCCAAGGCAGAGATTACTTTCGATGATTTTGAAAAGCTGCAGTTTCAGGTGGGTGAGATCATTGCCTGTGAACCGGTGAAAAAATCAAAAAAACTGCTCTGCTCCCAGGTAAAAATCGGAAGCCAGGTAAAACAGATCGTTTCCGGAATTAAAGCACATTACACACCGGAGGAGATGGTGGGCAAAAAAGTGATGGTGCTGGTAAATCTGAAGCCGGCAAAACTGGCAGGTGTTCTCTCAGAAGGAATGCTGCTGTGTGCAGAAGATGAAAACGGTGAGCTGTCGTTGATGGTGCCTGAGAAGACCATGCCGTCAGGAGCAGAGATCTGCTGATGAGCGCACTGTAATACGGGCAAAAAGACAGGAGGAAATGACATCATGAAAAAAGAAAACAGCTGGAAGACGTATACAGCAGAGCAGCTGCAGGAGCTGAACGGGCTGGCAGACCGCTACAAAGCGTTCCTTGACGCGGGTAAGACAGAACGGGAGTGCGTAAAAGAGGCTGTCCGCCTGGCAAGGGCGCAGGGCTATCGCAGCCTGGAAGAAGTAAAGCAGTCAAAAGAACAGTTAAAAGCAGGCGATAAGGTATATGCAGTCTGCATGAATAAAATGGTGGCACTGTTTCTGATCGGAACGGAGCCGATGAATGAGGGAATGCGCATTCTGGGGGCGCATATTGATTCTCCGAGACTTGATCTGAAGCAGAATCCCCTTTATGAGGATACAGAGCTGGCTTATCTGGATACACATTACTACGGCGGCGTGAAGAAATACCAGTGGGTGACGATTCCGCTGGCAATTCACGGTGTGGTTGCGAAAAAAGACGGGACGGTGACAGAGATCTGCATCGGAGAAAAGGAAGAAGATCCCGTTGTCTTCGTATCAGATCTTCTGATTCATCTTGCGGGAGAGCAGATGGAAAAGAAGGCCCGCGTTGTCATTGAGGGTGAAAGCCTTGATATTCTCATCGGCAGCCGTCCTCTGGCTGAAGTCGGAGAGGAAGAGAAGCAGAAGGAAGCGGTAAAGGAAAATATTCTTTCGATCCTTCGGGAACAGTATCAGATCGAGGAGGACGATTTTCTTTCGGCAGAGCTGGAGATCGTTCCGGCAGACAGGGCGAGAGACTGCGGCCTGGACCGCAGCATGGTCATGGCATACGGACAGGATGACCGTGTCTGTGCTTATACATCTCTGGAGGCGCAGCTTTCGGTTGATGTTCAGCCGTATACCTGCTGCTGCCTGCTGGTGGACAAAGAAGAGATCGGCAGCGTGGGAGCTACCGGTATGCAGTCGCGGTTTTTCGAGAACACGGTGGCAGAGCTGATGAACTGTGCCGGACAGTACAGTGAGCTGGAACTGCGCAGATGTTTAAGCGGCAGCCGGATGCTTTCTTCCGATGTAAGCGCAGCGTATGATCCCCTGTATGCATCCTTTTTTGAGAAGAAAAACAGTGCATATTTCGGAAAAGGGCTCGTATTTAATAAATATACGGGTTCCCGGGGAAAGAACGGCAGCAACGATGCGAATGCAGAGTATATGGCAGCGATCCGCAGTATGATGGACAAACATCACGTTGCGTTCCAGACGGCAGAGCTGGGCAAAGTTGATGTGGGCGGCGGAGGAACCATTGCCTATATTTCCGCACTTTACGGAATGAATGTAATTGACAGCGGTGTCGCTGTACTGAATATGCATGCACCGATGGAAGTGACCAGCAAGGCAGATCTTTATGAAGCATGGAAGGGCTACAGAGCCTTTCTGCAGGAGGCTTAAATCTCAGAAAGAACAGAACAGAATTTTGATTGCGGGAGAAACAGAAACCTACAGATGTGATGGAGCGTACTGTTCTCCCGCATTGTTCAGTGAGCATTATCAGAACGGAATGCAAATCAGGAGGGGATCATGAAAAGACAGGTGAGTCTTGAAGAAATTTCAGACGGAAAATTGTATGGCAGAAATGATATGGTGAAAGCGGGCTGCGGAGGCTGCAGAGGGTGCAGTGACTGCTGCAGCGGAATGGGAAACTCTGTCATACTGGATCCGTATGATATTTTCCGGCTGACCGGCGGCCTTTCCGTTTCCTTTGAGGAACTCATGGCAGGAAAAATCGAACTGAATGTGGTGGATGGTGTGATCCTTCCCAATCTGAGTATGAGCAGCAGGACAGAGACGTGTGCGTTTTTGAATGAAGCGGGGCGATGCAGTATTCATCCGTTCCGCCCGGGCGTCTGCAGACTGTTTCCGCTGGGCCGGTACTATGAGAAGGAGAAGCGGTCTTTTCGCTATTTTCTTCAGATCAGGGAATGTCCGGCACCGAATAAGACGAAGGTAAAAGTGGAGAAATGGGTGGATACACCCGGGATTGTCCGGTATGAACAGTTTGTAAATACGTGGCACTATTTCCTTGAGGATGTGCAGGAAAAGATTGCACAGACAGAAACGGATGAAAGTATTAAAAATATAAATCTGTATCTTCTGAAGCTGTTTTATATAAGACCGTATGACACCGGAAAAGATTTCTACGAACAGTTTGAAGAGCGGCTTTCAAATGCGAAAGAAGTACTTGCAATTTAATGATAAGACCTTTACAATGAAACGATATAAGCAGGTTTTACAGTGCAGAGCAACTGTGCGTGGAGATACGCTGTGAGACGAAACGGGAAATGATGAAAAATACGGAGTGGAGGACATATCAATGCAGATATTAAAAGACAGAATCCGTAAGGACGGAAAGGTAAAAGAAGGAAATGTACTGAAGGTGGACAGTTTTCTGAATCATCAGATGGATACGGCGCTGTTTCGTGAGATGGGCAAAGAATTTAAGAAGCGTTTTGAGGGTGAGGAGATCAACAAAATCCTGACCATTGAAGCTTCCGGAATCGGCATTGCTTGTGTGGTGGCTGAGTCATTCAATGTACCCGTGGTATTTGCCAAGAAGAGCCAGACGAAGAATATTGCGGGAGACGTATATAAGTCACGGGTGGAATCCTATACCCACGGACGCGTTTATGACATCATTGTATCAAAAGAATTCCTCGGAAAGGGAGATAAAGTTCTGCTGATTGATGATTTCCTTGCAAATGGAAAGGCACTGGAGGGCCTGGCGGAAATTGTGGAAGCTTCCGGTGCGGAACTGGTAGGAGCAGGCATTGCCATTGAGAAAGGCTTTCAGGTTGGCGGTGATCTGATCCGGTCAAGAGGAATCCATCTGGAGTCACTGGCCATCGTGGAGAGCATGGATGAAAAGACGGGAGAGATTACCTTCCGGGAATAAAAAAATATCGGCCCTGCCGGAAAGAGCGGGAAGTTCGTCGTCTTCCCTTTGTTTCCGGCAGGGCCGTTTTCTTTAGAAGGCCGTTTTCAGATAGGATACCATAAGGTTGATATTTGCACATTCATAGACGTTCATGACGCCTGTATCAAAATTGTCTGCACTGATGTAACCGTCGTACCAGGATTTGCTGTCAAAATATTCCTGCACATCCTTCAGCACGAACAGTCGGTGATGTCTGGCATAGATCTCGTTGATTGCCATCTGAACCTCATCCGCGCTCATACCGGCGAGATCTTCTCTGGCGAGATATGCGGAATCACTTTCCGGAAAGATGTATTCATCATCTGCCAGTGCAAAGCTGTTTCCTGCGGTTAATGTGATATTCTCCATAATCCAGTCCGTATCACAGGACATGCTTACGTATTCACGGCAGGCTTCCTCATCGTTTTCGTATGCCTGAAAGTCTGTGGGGAAAGTCGCATAATAGATACCGTCCTCCACAGATCCGATTGTTCTGTAACTTGGATTGTCCAGATAATCGGAAGTCTGAGTGAAAGAGATGGAGAAGAGCCAGCCTCCGTTGGCGTAGCCGAGCTCCTCTGTCCAGAGCCTGCGGGATTTTGTCTGATAAAAGGAAACGGTGTCAGCAGACGTACCCATCTGGCATTTTCCGGACCAGTCCGATGGAAGAATCACCTGGATGTCTTCGAAATCGATACAGATGTTGTTGTTTTCATCACGGGAAGTGGTTCCCTCAAAACGGCCTGCAGCAGCTGCGGTGACGGAAAATCCTGCCAGCATACCAAGACAGGCGGTGGTTAATATCATTCGGCGTAAAAATCCTTTTCTCATATAAATTTCCCCCTTATCAAAATAGTATCTGATGGTCCTGACCGGAAAAATACGGTGAAGACTGTTCTTTTACCAGTATTTTACCATAAACAGGAGGTGAGAAAATGAAAGAATTCTTAAGAGACGGGAAAATCAATTGTAAAAATGCTCTTATTCTTTTTTCATTTCTTTCAGATGCGAAAGTGCATACTGGAGGGAGCGGTCAAGATGCTGTTTCATCAGATCGCCGGCCTGATTGTATTTGCCGGAGCGATAAAGCTCGTAAATCTGTGTGTGCATTTCGTTGATTTTCCGTTGAGGCTCTGTTTCTGTCTCGTACAGACCTGAAAAGATTGTGAGCTGGCTGCGCAGCTTTTCGGCGGCATGAGTCAGACGGCTGTTGTTGCAGTAGTCATAAAAAAGCAGATGAAAACGATCCGAGTATTCAATCCACAGCGGAACATCCTCCGGAAGAAGGCTGCCTTTCTCCTCAATAATTCTGGTTTTGGAAATAACAGATTCCAGTTCCCGGCAGACCGTTTCCTGGTCGGGATACGATCCGCTGTACAGAATTGCCAGCCGGTCCAGATCTCCCATGAACTGAAAAAGCTCAGCCAGATCCTGCTCCGTCATAGAAATGACATTGACGCCGATATTTGAGTAATAATTGACCAGTCCATCTTCTGTCAGACGCGTCAGTGCTTCACGGATTGGTGTGGAGCTGACTTCAAACCGTTCTTTCAGATTTTTAAGCGTCAGTTTTTCTCCCAGAGGTATCTTCTGGCTCAGTATATCTGCCCGCAAAATCTGGTAAATTTGTTCGGAAAGTGTGGATTTATTTAAAGTCATAAAAAACTTCCTTCCTTTGTACCGTATTTTATGTCTGTTTGTCCCCTGGCTCTGAATTGCCCGTCAAATGAGCCTGCCGTCGATTTTTCCGCGCTGTGCGCTCTCAAAATCGACGAAAACATTCGCAATCCGTTCATTTTTCTGCGAAAAATGACTGCTTGCTCATGTTTTGCGGTCCCCATAGACATAAAAATACATGCAGGCATGTATTTTATGTCTATTTGTCCCTTGGCTCATATATGAGTTATCCGGCAAATGAGCCTGCCGTCGATTTTTCCGCGCTGTGCGCTCTCAAAATCGACGAAAACATTCGCAATCCGCTCATTTTTCTGCGAAAAATGGCTGCTTGCTCATGTTTTGCGGTCCCTATAGACATAAAAATACATGCAGGCATGTATTTTATGTCTATTTGTCCCTTGGCTCATTATATTACAATACAGGAGTGAAAAGTCAAGTCACAGAGATGAAATTTCTTTTACAGTGCAGAGAAGCGCGGTACAGACAGTGAACTTATTTTGTATTTTGCAAAATACAAAATATTTATTGCAATATTTGTTTGAAAATGGTAAAATATTAACAGTTTAAAGTTTTAACGGGACAAAGAACTGATGGAGAGCGAGGCGGCTACCCGCCTCGTCTTATATTATAGAAGCAGAGGTGATATGCAGTGCGGGATGAAAATTTACTGAAAGAGCTGACTCAGCTCTGGGGTGTTGCCGGTTACGAGAAAGAGGTCCGCAGATATATTCAGGAAAAAGCAGCTCCGTTTGCAGATGAGATGGTGACAGACGCTGTCGGCAACCTGATTGTGCTGAAAAAAGGAACGGGATGTGCTCAGTCAAAGAAAATAATGTTTGCCGCTCATATGGATGAAATCGGATTTATGGTCAAGACAATCGAGGCCGACGGTCGGCTGCGTGTCTGCAATCTGGGATGGAACTGGACAGGCTCTGCGTACAACAGCCGTGTCCGTTTCCGGAACGGAGTAAACGGAGTCGTCAGCTGTATGGGACCCATTGAAGAGGCCGGGAATAAGGCCGGAAAGCTATACATTGATATCGGTGCCGTTTCGAAGGAAGATGCGGAAAGGTATGTAAAGCTGGGAGACGCCTGCGGTTATCTTGGGGAATATCTGGAACTTGCAAATGACCGGATCTGCGCAAAGACGCTGGACAACCGGATTGGCTGTTATCAGCTGCTGGAGGCACTCAAAGAGAATGACGGAACGTATCCCAATGATATTTATTACGTGTTCTGCGTGCAGGAGGAGCTCGGATGCAGGGGATCAAAGGTGGCCGCAGAACGGATCCGACCGGATATCGGTGTGGCTGTCGACATTACTCCCGCCCATGATTATCCCTGCGACCTGGAAGGAAGCAATGCGGTGGACGGCGGTATCGGTATCAAGATCTGTGATCCTTCTGTGGTTTGCGATGAGGACGTGGTAGATGCCATGGTAGCATGCTGTGAAGAAAACAGAATACCGTATCAGCGCGAGGTGATTGACCAGGGAGGCACAGATGCATCCAGCATGAATCTGTCCGGAACGGGGGTGCGCGCAGGAGGTATTGTGGTGGTGACGCGGTATCCTCACTGTCAGAGTGCCGTTGCTTCCAAAAAGGATATTGAGGCAGGCACAGATCTGATTCAGGCGTTTTCACGAAGAATCTTTCCGTGATTTTGCAGGACACGGGAGGAACGAAGATGAAACAGATGATTTTAAAAAACGCAATGGTGCTGACCATGGATGACGGCGCTGTACTGAGGCAGGGAAACCTGTGGCTGCAGGACGGCGTGATACAGAAAACTGTATTTTTCAAAGAAGATTCGGAACGCGGCGACGTTCCGGATTCGCAGGAAAACGAAACAGAAGTGATCGACTGCACCGGCTGTGTGGTCATGCCGGGCCTGATCGATTCCCACGTTCATTATGATGAGAGCTATATGGGTGATTTTTTTCTGGCATCGGGTATTACGTCTGTGCGCAATATGCGCGGCTTTGCAGAGCATGCCAGGTGGCGGCAGGAAATCCTGGAAGGCGTGCGCAGGGGACCGTACCTGTATTCCTCCGGACCGGTGTATGACGGCGAGGATCCCACCATACCGGACAATGACAATGTGATTATCCGGACAGAGGAAGACGTGGAAAAGGCCATTTGTTATACAAAAAGCAATGGTTTTTTGTGGATGAAGACGTATCCGTCCATTGAACCGGAGCTGTACCGGTATCTGCTGCGAAGATGCCGGGAGGAAAAGCTTCCTGTGTGCGGTCATATGACGAAGAAGATGGATCACAGAATCCTGGCGGACGAAGGATATATCTGCTGCGAGCATACCAGTTCACTTCCGTCGGATCCGGAGACGATCCGGTATCTGGCACGGCAGGGAATGTGGTTCTGTCCCACCCACGTGGTCTGTGAGACACTGCCGGATTACGTATGGAACGGAAAGAAGCTGGAGGATCTTCCACATTATCAGGATCTTCCGGAGTGTATCCGGACCGGCTGGGAGGAATCCAATAAAGTAATTACAGACAATTACCGGAAACTGAATGTGCATCCTGACTTTCAGACGATCATTGACAGAGGAAGGATTTTTCTTGAAGAATCAGACCGGGTGATGGCAGGAACGGACTGTGCGTATCCCGGTATTGTTCCCGGTTTTTCCATGGCCGACGAACTGGAGAAGCTGGTTAAGGTTTACAGAATGACAGAATACGATGCACTGCGTGCTGCCACCTGCAATCCGACAGAACATATGGGTATCGCTGAACATAAGGGCAGAATCCGGCCCGGAATGGATTCGGATCTGGTGGTGCTGGAGGGAAATCCTCTGGACGATATTGGAAATATCCGGAACGTAAAATGGGTGTTTCAGGGAACCGGATTCTGGAACCGAGAAGCTTTGCAGCAGTTTCTGACTGCTGATGGCAAATTAAAGAAAGATGAAATTGAGTTTATTGACTCAAAGAGAGGAGAACTGCTATGAAAAGAGCAATTGCCCTGCTGGCTGCAGCCTGCACACTTACAATGTCACTTTCCTTTGGCGCTTACGCCGGGGAAGCTTCCGGAAAAACGGATCTGGTGATCGCGGTAGACGCAGATGTGGATACTCTGCATCCCACTGATTTTTCCACAACAGTTGAACTGAACGTACTGAATCAGCTGTATGACACACTGATGTATATGAACCCGGACGGAACGCATGATCCGGAGCCGCGGATTGCCGAGAGCTATGAGATCAGTGAGGACGGACTTGATTATACGTTCCATCTCAGAGACGACGTAACGTTCCATGACGGCACGCCTGTTACTGCTGAAGATGTAGTATTTTCCATCGAGTTGTATCAGGCATCAGAATACCAGGGATCTCAGATTTCCATGCTGGCAGGTGTGGAGGCAACAGACGAGAAAACGGTTGTGTGCCATCTGGATACTCCGTATGCACCGTTCCTGAAGGGCATTCTTAATCCGTTCATCTGTTCCAAAGCGTATTATGAGTCAGATCCGGATGCGTTTGTGACGAATCCCATCGGAAGCGGCCCGTACAAATTTGTAAGCCGTACCACGGGAAGCAGCATTGTCCTGGAGGCAAATGAGGATTACTACCGCGGAGCACCGACCATCAAAAATCTTAACTTTGAGGTGATTCCGGATACGACAACGAAAGCAATCGCACTGCAGACAGGGGAAATCGGCTTTGCGGAAATCGATTCCTCCGTCCTGGCACAGCTTGAAGCCAATCCGGCTATTACGGTTACAGAAGTGCCGACTTCCAGTTTCTGTTACGTATCAATGAATCTGGAAAAAGAACCTTTTGACAATGTTCTGGTGCGCCAGGCCATCAACTATGCGATTAACAGAGAAAACCTGGTGACGGTATGCTTTGAAGGCGAGGCTGAGGTGAACTCAAATATCTGTGCGAAGAGCCGCAGCGGGTACTCAGAGGATCAGTTCCAGTACACGTATGATCCGGAAAAGGCAAAGGAGCTGCTGGCAGAGGCAGGCATTACAACACCGTACGATCTGGGTGAAATTCTGGTGGCTGAGAAGTATTCCAATCTGGCAACCGTTATCCAGAATGATCTGAAGGCAGTAGGACTGGAAGTGACAATTTCCGTAAAAGAGTTCAACGCCTACATCAGTGATCTTACCAGCGGAAACTATTCGATCACTGCTCTGAACATGACGCTGGAAGGAGATACACAGACACTTGAGATGGCATTTATCACAGACTACATCGGAACGGCAAACAACGCACGGTACTCCGACGCGGAAATGGACGAGCTGTTCAACCAGACAAGGAGCGAAATTGATCCCGATAAACGTCTGGAGCTCTTTGACCGGATTCTGAGCAAGGCTCAGGACGAAGCGATTTATGCGGTACTGTGTAATCCGCTGACACTGTATGCATACAGTGCGGATCTGAACTGTCCGGAATTTGCCTTTGAAGGCAACTATTTTGTATACGATTTTGCGTGGTAAAGCAAAGAAAGAGGTCAGCTTAGGCTGACCGGAATCGCGCGCCGGGTCCGGCGTGTGTTCGACCTGAATTTTACAGGAAGGGGTTTTCAGAAGCCCCTCAAAAAGGATTTCTGTGTCCGGCATCTGTCCGGATATCAGAAATCCTTTCCGCGTCACAGAAAGGAACTGATCTGTATGGCAAAATATGTGATCAAAAGAATTTTATACATGATACCCGTACTGCTGGGGGTGGCGTTTCTTGTATTCACCATACTGTCTCTGACCCCCGGCGATCCGGGTTCCATTATCCTGGGAATCACGGCAAAACCGGAGGATATCGCGGCGCTGAATGCGGAATTCGGTTATGACCAGCCGTTTTTCGTCCGGTTTTTTAATTATATTGGAGATCTTGTTTTTCATTTTAGTCTTGGAATTTCCTATTCCACCCGTCAGCCGGTAATCAACGATATCCTGGCAAGATTCCCGAATACCTTTATTCTGGCTGTTCTCTCCATGTGTGTATCCTCTGCAATCGGAATTTCACTGGGTATTCTTTCGGCAGTGCGTCAGTATTCTGTCATGGATCACGTCTGCGTCGTTGTGGCGCTGGTCTTTGCGTCCATGCCAAGCTTCTGGCTGGGGCTGATGTTTCTGATCCTGTTTTCTCTGAAGCTGGGCTGGCTGCCTTCCTTCGGGGCCAGTTCGCTCCGACATTTCATTCTGCCGACGCTGACCGTTTCCCTGACCTCTGCGGCAGGTCTGCTGCGTCTGACCAGGTCCGCCATGCTGGAGACAATCCGCCAGGAGTATATCCGCACGGCCAAGGCAAAGGGTGCATCCAATAAAAGAGTGATCTGGAAGCATGCCCTCAGAAATGCCCTGCTTCCCGTGGTGACCACACTGGGCGGAGGCTTCGGAGCATCTCTGGGCGGAGCCATTATTGCAGAAACCGTATTTGCCATGCCCGGTATGGGGACGCTGATGACGACAGCGATCCGTCAGAAGGATATTCCTACGGTCATGGGAGCTACGCTGTTTCTGGCAGTACTGTTCAGCTTTGTGATTCTGATTGTGGATATTTTGTATGCGTTCATCGATCCGAGGATCAGGGCGAAGTATCAGAATGGAGGTAGAAACCGTGAGTAAAAGCAGGACATCGGAACAGAACAGGTTTCGGACGGAAGCTCCGGGAGAAAGAAGAAGCAGTTTTGGTCGCAGGCATGCCCAGCTCTCTGAATTCTGGCGGCGTTTCCGGAAAAACAGGACAGCAGTGGTCGGCCTGATCCTGCTGGTACTGATTGTCGGTATGGCAGTTTTCGCGGATCTGATTGTTCCATATGAAAAATGTATTGAGCAGGTGGGCGCAGACCGTCTTCAGTGGCCCAGCGCAGCTCACTTCTTCGGGACGGATGAGTACGGCCGTGATCTGTTTGCAAGAATCGTGCACGGTTCCAGATATTCTCTTCTGATCGGGCTGGCCACAAGTCTGATGGCACTGGTCATCGGAGCCATTCTGGGAGCCAGTGCCGGTTATTTCGGCGGCGTTGTGGACAATGTGATCAGCCGTATTATTGACGTGTTTATGTGTGTGCCGCCGATTCTGCTGTCGCTGGCTGTGGTGGCAGCCCTTGGCACCAATCTGAGAAATCTGATTATTGCCATCACCGTATCGTGTATACCGGGAAACGTCCGCCTGATCCGGTCAGTGGTAATGACAACTGCGGAGCAGGATTACGTGGAAGCCGCGAAATCCTACGGAACCTCCAATGCAAGGATTATTTTCCGGTACGTTCTCCCCAATGCCATGGGGCCGATTATCGTAAATACGACCATGAGTATTTCTGATATGATGTTGTCGGCGGCGGGACTGAGCTTTATCGGAATGGGGATTCAGCCGCCTTCGCCGGAGTGGGGTGCACTGCTTTCCAATGCGCAGACGTATCTGTTTTCCGCCCCGTATATGCTGATTATCCCGGGCATGTTTATCCTGGCTTCCTCACTGGCTTTCAATCTCGTAGGTGACGGCCTGACAGATGCCCTTGATCCGAAGCTGAAGGATTGAGGCGGCAGGAAAAGGAAGGAACCGGCAGAAAAGGATGAGGAGAGTGAACCATGGAAGAAATTTTGAAGATTGAAGATTTATCGATTCAATATAAGACGGATCTGGAGACTGTGTATGCTGTGAACGGAATCAGTTTTTCTCTGAAGCAGGGGGAAACCATGGGCCTGGTAGGAGAGACGGGAGCCGGAAAGACAACCACGGCGCTGGGAATTCTGGGACTGCTGCCGGAGCGCACCGGCAGGATTACATCGGGAAGCATCCTGTTTGACGGAGAGAATATCTGTACCATGAAAGAGTATGAACTGCAGCGCGTCAGAGGACAGAAAA
Organism: Candidatus Choladocola sp.; assembly: GCA_034093895.1. GTDB lineage: Bacteria > Bacillota > Clostridia > Lachnospirales > Lachnospiraceae > Choladousia. The sequence continues at coordinate 95,017 of JAXEBU010000061.1, forward strand.
TCTCCATGATTTTCCAGGATCCCATGACAGCGCTGAATCCGGTGCTCACCGTGGGAAGTCAGATCGGTGAGGCGCTGTATCTCCATAATACAGAGGAGCTTTCGCAGAAAGAAATTGACCGTAAGGTGGAAGAGACGCTGGAAATGGTGGGCATTCCAAGAGAGAGAAAAAATGAGTATCCATATCAGTTTTCCGGAGGTATGCGGCAGAGAGTGGTCATAGCTATTGCCCTCGTCTGCAATCCGAAGCTTCTGATTGCGGATGAACCGACAACGGCGCTGGACGTGACGATTCAGGCACAGATTCTGTCGATGATCTGTGACCTGCAGAGAAGATACGGAACTTCCGTAATTATGATTACCCATGACCTGGGCGTAGTAGCCGAGACGTGTGATAAGGTGGGAATTATGTACGCAGGTGAAATTGTGGAGTACGGAACGCTGGCCGATATTTTTACGGGAGAACACCACCATCCGTATACGGAGGGGCTGTTTGGCTCCATTCCCAGTCTGACGGAAAGTATGAAACGACTGCATCCCATTGAGGGCCTGATGCCGGATCCCACTGTGCTGACGGAGGGATGCCGGTTTGCACCGAGATGTTCCCGGTGTATGGAGATCTGCCGGGAGAAGAAGCCGGAGATATGGGAAAAAGACGGCCATCAGATCAGATGTCACGGGATCCGGAACAAATCAGCTTCCGGAGAGCATCGGGAAAACACATCAGAGACCGGGGAGGTGACAGGATGAGTGAAAATCTGCTGGATGTAAAACATCTGAAAAAGTATTTTAAGACATCGGCCGGTATGCTGCATGCGGTGGATGATGTCAGCTTTACGATTCCGAAAGGAAAGACACTGGGAGTCGTAGGGGAATCGGGCTGCGGCAAATCCACACTGGGCAGGACAATCCTGCGTCTGTATGAGCCTACCGGAGGAGAAATTTCATTTCAGGGACAGAGTATCGGCACTCTGTCAAAGAAAGAATTTCACAGAATCCGTCCGAAGATGCAGATGATTTTTCAGGATCCCTATTCCAGCTTAAACGGGCGTATGACTGTTTCGCAGCTGATTGCGGAACCGCTGATCGTCAACCGGGTCTGCAGAAATAAGAGAGAAATCGAAGAAAAAGTCAGGAAAATGATGGATACCGTCGGGCTGGCGGACCGGCTGGCCATGGCATATCCCCATGAGCTGGACGGAGGGCGGAGGCAGAGGATCGGCGTGGCGCGTGCGCTGATTCTGGAGCCGGAATTTGTTGTGTGTGACGAGCCGGTGTCTGCGCTGGATGTTTCGATTCAGGCACAGATTCTGAATCTGCTGATGGACCTTCAGGAACGGATGGGGCTTACGTATCTGTTTATTACCCATGACCTGTCTGTTGTAAAGCATATCTCTGATGAGATAATGGTGATGTATCTTGGCAAATGTGTGGAGCGTGCACCGGCGGATGAGATTTTTTCCAATCCGGTTCACCCGTACACAAAGGCGCTGCTGGCTGCCATACCGATTCCCAGCGTGGAGTCCTGCCACAAGAGGCGGACGCTGCTGCAGGGAGAAGTGACCAGTCCCGTCAATCCGAAACCGGGATGCAGGTTTGCCGCGCGCTGTCCGAGGGCAGAGGAAGCGTGCAGGCAGGGAGAAATGGAACTGCAGGAAGTAGCACCGGGACATTTTGCAGCCTGCAGATTTGCAGCTGCCCGTATATGACAAGAAAAATGAGGGACGGAAAATGAGTGAACAGAAATATACCTGGCCTTATGAGAATGAGGTTGGGATGGAAGAGACGATAACGTCCGATGTGCTGGTGCTGGGCGGCGGACTGTCCGGCTGCTTTGCAGCCATTGCGGCAGCCCGCAAAGGCCGGTCTGTGGTACTGGTGGAAAAGGGAGCCGTTGAGAAGAGCGGTTCTGCCGGCACAGGCTTTGATCACTGGGAGTCGGCCTGTACG
>JAXEBU010000062.1:0-26115 GCA_034093895.1 Candidatus Choladocola sp.
CATGCAGATGGAGATCGAGGAAGCCGCACTGAAGAAAGAGACGGATAAGCCCAGCCGGGATCGTCTGGAAGTGCTGCAGCGTGAACTGGCAGAGCTTCGCGATGAGTTCAGCTCCCAGAAGGCGCAGTGGGACAATGAAAAGAAGGCAGTGGAGAATCTGTCCGCCCTGCGTGAACAGATTGAATCCCTGAATAAAGAGATAGAACTTGCAAAGCGCAATTACGATCTGAATAAGGCAGCAGAGCTTCAGTACGGAGAACTGCCGAAGCTGCAGCAGCAGCTGGCCATCGAAGAGGAGAAGGTCAACAGCAGGGATATGTCACTGGTGCATGAGAGTGTGACAGAGGAAGAGATCTCCAGAATCATTTCCAGATGGACCGGTAGTCCGGTAGCGAAGCTGACGCAGGGAGAGCGTGCCAAGATTCTGGCTCTGGATGAAGAGCTCCATCAGAGAGTCATCGGTCAGGACGACGGCGTGACGAAGGTGACGGAGGCAATCCTTCGGTCGAAGGCAGGGATCAAGGATCCGACGAAGCCCATTGGTTCGTTCCTGTTCCTCGGTCCCACCGGTGTCGGCAAGACGGAGCTGGCGAAGGCGCTGGCTGAAAGTCTGTTTGACGATGAACAGAACATGGTGCGTATCGATATGAGTGAGTATATGGAGAAGCACTCCGTATCGCGACTGATCGGAGCACCTCCGGGATACGTGGGATATGAGGAAGGCGGCCAGCTGACAGAGGCAGTCCGCAGAAAACCGTATTCGGTGGTTCTGTTTGACGAGGTGGAGAAAGCACATCCCGATGTATTCAATGTGCTGCTTCAGGTTCTCGATGACGGACGTATCACCGATTCTCAGGGAAGAACGGTTGATTTCAAAAATACGATTCTGATCATGACATCCAATATCGGTTCCCAGTATCTGCTGGAGGGTATTGAACCGGACGGCAGCATCCGGAAAGAGACGCAGGATCTTGTGATGGAGCAGCTGCGCGGCAGCTTCCGGCCGGAATTCCTGAACAGGCTGGATGAGATTATCATGTTCAAACCGTTGACAAAGGAGAACATCGGAAGTATCATCGATCTGATGGTGAAAGATCTGAACCGCAGACTTGCGTCGCAGGAGATCCGTCTGGAACTGGACGATGATGCCAAATCCTATATTATCGACGGCGGATACGATCCCGTATACGGCGCAAGGCCGCTGAAACGTTTCCTCCAGAAGAACGTGGAGACGCTGGCGGCGAAGCTGATTCTCTCCGGTGAGGTGGGAATGGATGATACCATTATTTTCCGGGTGAAGGACGGAATACTGACGGCTCAGGTGAAGGAGTAAGAACACAGAAAGGGACAGTGAGATGAGTTTACCCCAGGATCCGATTATGCTTTTAAGCTATGTGAACACGCAGCTGCGTGACAATTACGGATCGCTTGATGATTTCTGCAGTGCCATGGACATTTCCAGGGCGGAGCTGGAGGAGAAGCTTCGGGCGGTCAGTTATGAGTATGATAAAGCGAATAACAGATTTGTCTGACGCGTTTTCGGATACAGAACGATACGGCGGCAGATGAAAGAAAAGGGCGGGGCAGCCCGGAGCTTGTAAAAACTTCGGGGCTGTCCCGCCCTTCATTAAGCTTAAGTCGGCAGGAAACCCGCGATTTCTTCCAGCGTATCCTCCACATCCATGTCTTCGCTTTCCGGAATAATAATCACCCAGCTGGCAGCTCTTCCGCCGTAATTGTGGGATATGATCCAGCAGCAAAGCGTGGTTTCGTCGGTCTGTGCAGTTGTGGCAACAAAGCTGCAGGGGACACCACAGAATGTGTACGCTCCGCTGTCCTGTACGGTAAGGCCTGTTTCAGCCAGAACATTCTGAACGAGCCCGGAATACTCCGGGTCTGTCATGTTTTCACGGCCTGTTCCCGCAAGATCCTCTGTCGTCAGGATCAGCTGCGCACCTGATTTTGATCCTACAACAAGCAATTCCATATCTGCAGCTCCGATGGATACTCCTTCGCGAAGAAATGCAGAGAATGGATAGCCAAGATAGTGCGTTGGCAGAACGGACATCGCGGCAGAAGAGACTATGCTGCCAAACAACTCTGTTCGTCCGGCTGCGGAGAGCTGTTCCGGGGTAAGGCTGGTGCAGAGCCACTGACCTTCGGAGCGAAGCTCCCAGTCTGCAGGAAGCGTAAAGTCGATTCCAAGACTGTCACTGTGGTAATGGGAGTCTTCCCACGTTCCAAGCTGAGCGTAAGCAGGGAATTCCTGTCTTGAAATGGTGTAGCCGGGGTTGCTTCCGACAGAACCGTAAATGTATTCGATACGGTAGTTTACATTACCGCTTTCTGTGAGGTACGTACAGGAAACAAGATGGCCGGTTTCGTCATATTCTGCTTTTACACCGGGATTTTCCGAAAGTTTTTTCTCATTACTTTCGGGTGTGTCAGTAGCGGAAAAACCGGAACCATAGGATTCACAGGGACCGGTTGAAGAATAACCGGTGTAATAGGTCCATACTCCGTCATCGGAGCGGTCATAGCAGTAACACTCTGCCAGAAATCCGTTTTCCCAGTACCACTGTTCCCGGATCAGCTGGTTATTTTCATCGTATGTGTATTCTGCTTTTTTGATGAGATTTCCCTGTCCGTCATACCAGAGACCGCCTGTTTTTACCCGGGAAGCCGGATCGTCGCCCATAACAGGATGAGCGGAAGAAGAGACGGGATCCTCATCAGTGCCGGCAGCTGTCTCTTTACCGGAACCGGTCTGCTCTGCGGCGGAACCGGCACTTTCATTCTGAACAGCAGAAGCAGTATGGAAAATCCGGTCTTTGAACAGAAAGACAGAGCTTCCTGCTGTGGTCAGCAGTACAATGCCGGCTGACAGAGCAGCAATCAGCGGGGCGCGACTCTTTTTTCTTTTTTGTTTTTTTTCCGAAACGGAACCGGACATATCGTTGTTCATACGGTATCCGCAGTGCCTGCAGAAATTTTTCCCATCAGATACGTGTTTTCCACAGTTTGGACAATACATAACAGATCTCCCTTTTTCTGAAAAATTCTGTGATGATGCCAGAACAAAAGAATCTGCACGAACAACATCACATTCTGCCTGTATTTTATCAGAACCTGAGAAAAACTGCCACTTAATCTTCCATTTTTCATGAATTTTCCGGAATCCCCTGTTATACTGTAGGAAACAATTGACAATAATTTTTATTCCTGCTACAGTAGCTATTGCTATATGCAGCGGAAGGATGCTTTGCATTCGGCCGTGGTGCACAGGGAATGGTTGCATCGCGCGCCAGGTCTCACGTGCGTTCGATTTGAATGATAAAAGAGGGAGGAAAATGAGGATGGAAAAGGTACAGCAGAAATCTTCCGGAAATGGCGGAGCGGCGGGACAGGAAAACAAGATGGGTGTGATGCCGGTGCCGAAGCTGCTTCTCACCATGTCTCTGCCGATGATTATTTCCATGCTGGTACAGGCACTTTACAATGTGGTGGACAGTATTTTTGTATCGAGGATTAATGAGAATGCACTGACAGCCGTTTCTCTCGCGTTTCCGATCCAGAACCTGATGATCGCTGTGGCTTCCGGAACAGGCGTCGGTGTGAATGCGCTGCTGTCCAGAAGTCTCGGGGAAAAGAATTTTGATCAGGCGGATAAAGCGGCCAACAACAGTATTATTCTCGCTGTAATCGGTACAGTGGCGTTTGCGCTTTTCGGTATTTTCGGATCCCGCTTCTTTTTTGCGTCCCAGACTTCCGATCCGGAAATTGTGGAGTTCGGTGTCCAGTATATGACGATTGTCTGCGGTGCTTCCTTCGGTCTGTTTCTTCAGGTGACACTGGAGCGGCTGCTGCAGTCCACAGGAAGAACCTTTTATACGATGATCACTCAGGGAACAGGGGCAATTCTGAATATTATTTTTGACCCGATTCTGATTTTCGGCCTGTTCGGTTTTCCGAAAATGGGCGTTGCGGGAGCTGCCGCAGCCACGGTATTCGGTCAGATTGTTGCCATGCTTCTTGCAGTCTGGTTCAACATCAGAAAGAATCCGGAAATTCACCTGACTCTTCAGCGTATGCATCCGGACGGGAAAACGATAAAGGGAATATACGCAGTCGGCGTTCCTTCCATTCTGATGATGTCCATCGGTTCTGTCATGACCTTCGGAATGAATAAAATACTTCTGATGTTCTCCACCACAGCTGCGGCTGTGTTCGGCGTTTACTTTAAACTGCAGAGCTTTTTCTTTATGCCGGTGTTTGGACTGAATAACGGAATGGTTCCGATCATTGCATACAATTACGGCGCGCACAGGCGCAAAAGAATTACCCATACGATTCGGCTGGGATGTATTTTTGCGTTTTCCATGATGGTGCTGGGATTTGTCATTTTTCATATTATGCCGGAGACGCTTCTGCGGTTTTTCAACGCTTCGGATGATATGATCGATATCGGTTCGAAAGCACTGAAAACCATCAGCTGGAGTTATCTTTTTGCAGGCTTCTGCATTGTATTCAGCTCGGTGTTCCAGGCGCTGGGAAACGGTGTCTACAGCCTGATTGTCTCGGTGGCCAGACAGCTTCTTGTGCTGCTGCCCTCTGCGTGGATTCTGGCTGACCTCTTCGGACTGGATGCGGTGTGGTGGTCCTTCCCCATTGCAGAGCTGGCTTCCATCTCTCTGTCTGTTCTGCTGATGGTGCGGATCTACAGGCAGAAGGTGAAAAATCTGTAAGGCGGAATTTCGCTTCTTGACAAAAAAAACGGAACTTACTATACTGAATAAAAGCGCTGATGGGAACAAGTAAAAAGCGGTGGAAGGTACAGAAAGCAACCGGCTGATGAGAGGTGCACGCGGAACCCGTTTTTGAATACATCCCGGAGCTTCGCACCGAATGGGAAAGCAGGCGGAATCACTTCCGCAGCAGAGAGAGAACTGCTGCTTTCAGTAGGCTGCGACGGTGAGACGTCCGTTATCGTGTCAGAGTATGGGTGTACTCGATGAGGCAGGCAGTGTGAGCTGTCTGTGAAATAAGGTGGTAACACGGGATATTGGCTCTCGTCCTTATAAACGGTATAAGGCGGGAGCCTTAACTGTATCAGAAGGTGCTGCGGGATGGCAGCCGGAATAGAAGAAGGAAAAGAAAAAGGAGGAAATGTACAATGCAGATTTATGAGGAACTTGTTGCAAGAGGACTGATTGCACAGGTGACAGATGAAAAAGAAATCAGAGAACTGGTGAATAACGGAAAGGCGACATTTTATATCGGATTTGATCCGACGGCAGACAGTCTCCACGTGGGTCATTTCATGGCGCTCTGCCTGATGAAGCGTCTGCAGATGGCCGGAAACAAACCGATTGCCCTGATCGGAGGCGGAACGGGAATGATCGGCGATCCTTCCGGAAAAACGGATATGCGTAAGATGCTGACGAAGGAAGACATTGAGCACAACTGCGAGTGCTTTAAGAAACAGATGAGCCGCTTTATTGACTTCTCAGACGGAAAGGCGCTGATGGTCAACAATGCAGAATGGCTGCTGAATCTGAATTACGTGGAGCTGCTTCGTGAAGTGGGACCGCACTTTTCTGTGAACAGAATGCTTACTGCAGAGTGCTACAAGCAGAGAATGGAGCGGGGTTTAAGCTTCCTGGAGTTTAACTACATGATTATGCAGAGCTACGATTTTTACTCACTGTTCCAGAAATACGGCTGCAATATGCAGTTCGGCGGGGATGACCAGTGGAGCAACATGCTGGGCGGTACGGAGCTGATCCGCAGAAAGCTCGGAAAGGATGCGTACGCCATGACCATCAATCTGCTTCTGAATTCAGAGGGCAAGAAGATGGGCAAGACGGAGAGCGGCGCTGTATGGCTTGATCCGAACAAGACATCTCCGTTTGATTTCTACCAGTACTGGAGAAATGTTGCAGATGCGGATGTTCTGAAGTGCCTGCGGATGCTGACCTTCCTTCCGCTGGAGCAGATCAGTGAGATGGAGCACTGGGAAGGCAGCCAGCTCAACAGGGCCAAGGAGATTCTGGCATACGAGCTGACCAGTCTCGTACACGGCGAGGAAGAGGCAAAGAAAGCGCAGGAGGGTGCACGTGCACTGTTTTCCGGCGGCGGAAATGCAGCAAACATGCCGTCCGCGGAGCTGACGGAAGCAGATCTTGAGAACGGAGCAATCGATATTATCTCTCTGCTTCAGAAAGCAGGCCTTGTACCGTCCCGTTCAGAAGGACGTCGTGCCGTGGAGCAGGGCGGTGTTTCTGTCGACGGAGAAAAGGTGGATGATATTAAGGCGGTTATCACGAAGGAACAGCTGTCCGGTGAGGGGATTGTTCTGAAGCGCGGCAAGAAGAATTTCCGCAAAGTGACAATCTGTCAGTAACAGAATCATATAATGAAAGAAAAATGCCGGGTGAATCATGGGCAGAAAAAAATCAGATAAAGAGATGATACGGTCAAAACCACGGACCGGACTGGTGTCAGTGGCGGGAAGAGCCGTGAGATTTCTGCTTTTTGGAGGAACGGTTTTTGCTCTGCTGCTCTCCTGTATTTCGGACATACGAAAAATGGAAGGAGGGGCAGGCAGGGCTGCCGCGGCGGAGGATTCCACGGAAACGGTCAGGCAGGTGGCCCTTACCTTTGATGACGGGCCGCATCCTGTCTACACGAAAAAACTGCTGGAGGGTCTTGAAGAGCGCAATGTTACAGCCACTTTCTTTGTGGTGGGGAAGAACATTCCGGGAAACGAAGCGCTGATTGAGCAGATGGACCGGGACGGTCATCTGATCGGGAACCATACGTATGATCACGTGAAAATCTGTGATATGAGCGGCAGTGATGCATGTGAACAGGTGGAAAAAACAAGCAGTCTGATCCGTGGGATTACGGGGAAGGATACGGAGTACGTCCGACCGCCCTTCGGCGCATGGAACAAAAGTATGGAGTGTTCCTTTACGATGATTCCCGTTCTCTGGAGTGTGGATCCGAAGGACTGGACCACGAAGAATACGGAAGTGATTGTACAGAGAGTACTCGGTGAGGTGGAAGATAACGACATTATTCTCCTTCACGATTATTATGACTCCTCTGTGGATGCGGCTCTTCGGATCGTAGATGAGCTGCTGAAGCGGGGATATGAATTTGTAACGGTAGATAAACTGATTCTGGCATAAGAGGGCGAAGAGACAGATGGATTTATTTGAATATGCACGAACCAGGACGATGAAAAGTGAAGCCCCGCTGGCATCGCGGATTCGTCCCAGGACACTGGATGAGGTGGTGGGGCAGCAGCATATTATCGGGAAGGATAAGCTGCTGTACCGGGCCATTTCTGCCGACAAGCTGAGTTCGCTGATCTTTTATGGTCCGCCGGGAACCGGAAAGACCACCCTTGCAAAGGTGATTGCGAATACGACCAGCGCTGAATTTAAGCAGATCAACGCAACGGTGGCCGGCAAGAAGGACATGGAAGAGGTTGTGAAAACAGCGAAAGACAATCTTGGCATGTACGGAAAAAAGACGATTCTTTTTGTGGATGAGATACACCGTTTTAACAAGGGACAGCAGGATTATCTGCTTCCCTTTGTTGAGGACGGGACGCTGATTCTGATCGGAGCGACAACAGAAAATCCGTATTTTGAGGTGAACAGCGCGCTGCTTTCCCGTTCTGTCATTTTTGAACTGAAACCGCTGGAAAAAGAGGATATCAGGACGCTGATCCGGAGGGCAGTTTACGACCGGGAACGGGGAATGGGAGCGTATCAGGCAGAGATTGATGAGGATGCGCTGGATTTCCTGGCAGATGTGGCCGGAGGAGATGCAAGAGCGGCACTGAATGCAGTGGAGCTTGGCGTACTGACTACGGCACCCGGAAATGACGGCACCATCCGGATTACCCTGGAGGTAGCGTCAGAATGTATCCAGAAACGGGTTGTCCGTTACGATAAGGATGGTGACAGCCATTATGATACGGTATCTGCTTTTATCAAGAGTATGCGGGGATCCGATCCCGATGCGGCTGTCTACTATCTGGCAAGGATGCTTTATGCGGGGGAAAGTGTGACTTTTATTGCCAGACGAATTATGATCTGTGCGTCGGAGGACGTTGGAAATGCGGATCCCAGAGCGCTGCAGGTGGCCGTTGCCGCCGCCCAGGCAGTGGAGCGTGTCGGAATGCCCGAGGCGCAGCTGATTCTGGCGCAGGCAGTTCTCTATGTGGCAACTGCACCGAAGAGCAATTCGGCTACAAATGCAATTTTTTCCGCCATGGAGGCGGTGAAGGAAAAACGGGCTGCGATTCCTTCTCATTTGCAGGACAGCCACTATAAGGGAGCAGGAAAGCTGGGGCACGGAGTCGGATATGAATATGCTCACGATTATCCGAAACATTTTTCACACCAGCAGTATCTTCCGGATGAACTGAAAAACAGCAGATTTTATGAGCCGTCGGAGAATGGTTATGAACAGACAGTACGCCGTTATCTGGACTGGCTTCACGAGTGAATGGCGGGGAAAAGCCGCCCGGAGGGCTTCCGGGGGCGGTTTTATGCAGAGGAGGGATAGGATGAACAGGAAATCAATCGGTATTGCCGTTCTTGCCGTTCTGGCATGTCTGTGCGTAAAATATTCGGATTCTTTTCTGAAATCGTTTCTGCTTGTGATCAGTGCCATGAAACCGTTGATTTATGGCGGAATTCTGGCTTATATTTTCAATATTTTAATGAAAAAACTGGAAAAAATATATTTTCCGAAAAATGATGCAGTCTGGGTGAAAAAGACAAGAAGACCGGTCTGCGTCTTTGGCAGTATTTTTCTCGTACTGTTTGCAGTTATTGTGTTGATTCTGATCGTGGTTCCTGCACTGGGAGACTCCGTCTATGTGCTCACGAAGGATATACCGAAGGCGTTTACCCGCTTCCAGAAATGGCTGTCTGCCCTGCTGGGGGAGGCGGGACTCTCAGAGATTCAGTCTTACGTCAGCGGACTGCAGATTGACTGGAATTCTCTGTTCCAGAAGCTGGGGGATTTTATGTCAAAGGGAATCGGAAGTCTGTTCTCTTCCGCATTTTCAATGGCAAATCTTCTTGCAGGCTTCACATTTACAGGAATCATTTCGATTATTTTTTCGATTTATATTCTGTTTCAGAAGGACAACCTGAAACGCCAGCTGAAAAAAGCGGCAAGGGTATACGTACCGGACAGCTGGTGTACTGCCTGCGGGGAATTTCTGCATCTGGCGCATGAGACGTTTACGAGTTATATCACGGGTCAGGTGCTGGAAGCTGTGATCCTCGGCTCTCTCTGTGCAGCCGGAATGATGATACTGAAAATCCCGTATGCGGCCATGATTGGTGTGACAGTCGGTGCGACGGCGTTGATTCCCGTCATGGGTGCTTATATCGGTGCAGCAGTGGGTGCCTTTATGATCCTGACGGTCAGTCCGCTGAAGGCGCTCGTTTTCATCGTATATCTGGTCATACTGCAGCAGGTGGAGGGCAATCTGATTTATCCGAAGGTGGTGGGCGGTTCCATCGGGCTTCCGGGAATCTGGGTGCTGGCTGCGGTAACGGTAGGCGGCGGACTTCTGGGTATCCCGGGTATGCTGATCGGAGTACCTTTTACGGCTACCGTATATAAATGGATCCGAAAGGATGTGAACAAGCGGGAGAAACAGCACAACCGTCCGGAACTGCTGGAGAAGCTGGAAAAGGATCTTCACAGAATACATGATGCGGCTTTGGACAGGAAAGACGGAAAAGACGTCTGATCAGTTGCTGCTGCGGAGAATGACTGCTGATTCCGGAGGAATGTATGGCATCAACGATACGGGATATTACAAAAATGACGGGACTTTCTCTTGCGACTGTTTCCAAATATCTGAACGGCGGAAATGTTCTGCCCGGAAACAGGGAGAAGATTGAAGATGCAATTGAAAAGCTCCACTATGAAGTGAACGAAGTGGCCCGGGGGCTGGCAACGAACCGTACCAGAACGGTGGGGATTCTGACTCACCGGCTGGACAACATGTTTTCCGGAACGATTATCACCGAGATGGAAGATATTCTGCGAAAGAGCGAATACGGGACAATTGTATGCGGGTGCGGAGGAGATGAAAAACTTGAGGAGGAAGCGCTTCGCTTCCTGATGGGCAAGCGTGTGGACGGAATACTGGCGATCCCCAGTTCTTCGGATTCTTCATTTCTGAAGCCTGCACTGGACCGGGATATTCCGGTGGTGCTGATTGACCGGGCGTTTTGTGACCGCGATCTGGACTGCGTGCTGGTGGATAATGAAAAGGCATCCTGCGAAGCCGTCAGCAGGCTGATTGCGTACGGTCACCGCAGAATCGGGATAATCAGCGGAAAAGAGACGACATACACAGCCAGAGAACGGCTGAAGGGCTATTACCGTGCACATCGGGAGGCTGAGCTTCCCATCCTTCCCGGCTATGTGGAGCAGGGGCCGATGATGGAGACAGAGTACGGCTATCAGGCCATGAAACGGATGCTTTCACTGGAGCAGCCTCCTACGGCTGTGTTCCTTACGAATTATGAAATCACGCTGGGCGGGATCATTGCTCTGAATGAAAAAGGAGTTCGCTTCCCGGATGATATTTCGATCATCGGATTCGACAATATGATGATTTCCAGGGTGGTAAAACCGAAGCTCTGGATGGTGTCGCAGCCGATGAAGGAAATTGCCAGACAGGCAGCCGGGCTGATGCTGAAACGTCTGAGCGGCGAACAGGAAGAGCATAAGGCGCATATTGTACTGGAGACTGAGATGTTCGAAGGAGAATCCGTACGGGTTCTGAACGGCTGAGGAAATGTGTCAAAAGGAATTGACAAAACAGAGGCAAAATGATATTATTTATCAACAACTGAAAATCCGTGAGGGAGTAGTTAGCATAGTGAATATGTGGTAAGTCAACATACTGACCGAACCGGTCTGGCTTATCTTAAATAACGAGACTCATGTATAGCTGATGAGGTTATACAGGGTCTCTCTTTTTTTCTGACCCGGGTATGGCACATCTGCTGTAGCCGGTTTTTCTGTATCCTGGGTTTTCTGTATCCGGCGTTCACTTTGTCTTCCTGACATCTGTATACCTGGATATCAGAAATCTCTGTTTACTTTGCTGCGGCTAAGTTCAAATCGAACGCACGCGGCACTCGTATACAGAGACAATGCCAGAAGAGCCGGCAACACCTGACATACATAAAGAGAAAGGAAGAAAAGAAATGGGAATTGTTGAATTATTTATTCTTGCGGTTGGTCTGTCCATGGATGCATTTGCCGTTTCCGTCTGTAAGGGCCTGGCCATGGAAAAATGCAGTTTCCGGAAAGCTGCTGTCTGTGGCGTATGGTTCGGTGGATTTCAGGCGCTGATGCCGCTGATCGGTTACGTACTGGGCTATCAGTTCCGGGATTACATTACAGCGGTGGATCACTGGATTGCCTTCGGACTGCTGGTGCTGATCGGCGTAAACATGATCCGGGAGTCCTTTTCAAAAGAGGAAGAGGAAGCAGACGATTCACTGGACGGAAAGACCATGTTCCTGATGGCAGTGGCTACCAGCATCGACGCACTGGCAGTGGGCATCACATTTGCTTTCCTCCCCGATACGAACATCGTGGCGGCAGTTCTGTTCATCGGTGCAGTCACTTTCGTACTTTCGACGGCCGGAGCCAAAATAGGAAACGTATTCGGTGCCAGATATAAAACAAAAGCAGAATTTGCAGGCGGCGCAATTCTGGTACTGCTTGGCCTGAAAATTCTGCTGGAGCATCTCGGCATTCTGTGTCTGTGACGCGTGCCGCCTGTGGGATTTCCGGATAAAATCCCGTAATATCAGCTCTGAATCAGATCACAGAAGCCGGCGTGACACGCTGCACCGTAATCCTTCGGATCCAGTTCGATCTGAGCACCGATTTTTCCACCGCTGACGATAATCTGCGGGTAACTCAGCGCGGATTCGTGGACAAACACGGGATACTGTTTTTTCATACCGATGGCTGTGCAGCCTCCGCGTACGTATCCGGTGATGGACAGAAGATCTCTGACATGAATCATGGAAAGGGATTTCTGTCCGGCTGCCTTTGCCGCTTTTTTCAGATCCATCTCATCATCGATGGGCAGAACGAAGACAAAGTATGATTTTGCCGGACTGACAGTCACAAGTGTTTTGAACATAATTTCATGAGGAAAGCCCAGCAGGTCTGCCGTCTGCTTTCCGTCAATAAACTCATCACATTCATACGTATGTACCGTATATGGAATTTTCATGCGCTCCAGAATACGCATTGCATTTGTTTTCACTTCTTTTTGTTTCGCCATGTTGATTTTCCCCGTCTGATTGAATAGAAATACAGATACATTATATTCCTGATTCAGACACTGCGCAATTTGTTTTTTGTTCCGGAGGGACGGATTTATGTGTGCCGTGCCCGGTACTGGACGGCACTGATGCCGTAATACTGCTTAAACGCGTGGGAAAAATGTTCCAGTGAAGAATATCCTGTATGAAAGGCAATATCTGTAATGCTCATATTGCTGTCGATCAAAAAGATGGAGGCTGCGGACATCCGGGCTTCTGTCTTTTTGCGCAGAAATGTTTTTCCATACGTTTCCCGCAGGAAGCGTTCCGTCTGGCGCGTGGAAAGACCGAGGCGTTTTGCCAGTGTCTGAAGTGTGATATTTCTGTAATCATATAAAAAGCTTTCTTCCGTAATAATATATTTACTGTCCACCAGATTGGAGACCGGAAAATGCTTTACCGCATCCTGATGGTCCAGATAGTTGCGGACCATTTTTACGATACACTGTGTCAGAAGTGTTTCTATTTGTATGGTATATCCGCAGCGGACGGACTCCAGTTCCTGAAAAATCTGCACAAGAAGCGGATAGAGATCCTGAGAATCCCTGCCGAACCATTTGGGAGTGTTGAGAAAGGCAGAGACAAAGCTGTACTTGTCATTTGTATTTTTCTGAGTGCCGACATTTTTCTGTTTTGCTTTCAGGTAGATGCAGTATTCTTCCATCGGGTCATTTTTATCCGTTTTCTGTTCGTGCTCTACGTGAGGTCCGGTAACATAGAGCGTGCCGGGAACCACCTGAAAGGTTTCTTCGTCGATGATGACGGTGCCTTTTCCCTGGGAGATATAATGTATTTCATAGCTGTTGTGACCGTGGCTGTGCCTGGGGACAGGGCGCATAAAACGCTCGAACACAATATTCAGAGCAAAAAATTCGGTATTTTCAATTGTAAAATGAATGTTTAAATCTGTATATAATGTCCGCATAAAACCACTCCTTTGTAATTCTATTGTATTTGATTTTTCTTTTTTCAGCAATAGATGGTACCTGCGAGAAGGCGACATAAATGAACCGTTAACGTCCGTTTCATCTCTTATTCCTGTTTACGCAAAAAGATAGAATGCGATTATCAGGACTGATACAGTAAAACGATAAATATTCTGGAGAGGTATGGAGGTAGCGGTATAATGGATGCAATGAGAAATATGGTATTAAAACGAAAACGTGGTATGAATTTTGCGGGTATTCCTTCCTTTTGTACGGCAAATGATCTGGTGATCGAAGCGTGTCTCGAGCAGGCGCAGCGCTTTGATGATTACGTGCTGATTGAGGCTACGGCCAATCAGGTAAACCAGTACGGAGGCTACACCGGCATGAAACCGGAGGATTACCGTGACTTTGTTTATCAGATTGCAGATCGTATTGGATTTCCGAGAGAAAAAATTATCCTGGGCGGAGACCATCTGGGGCCCCTCGTCTGGCAGAATGAGCCGGAAGCTGAGGCGATGGAAAAGGCGAAAGAGCTGGTCAGACTGTTTGTGCTGGCCGGTTTTAAAAAGATTCATTTAGATACCAGCATGCGTCTGGCGGATGATTCCAGAGAAAAAGCGTTGTCGGATGAAGTGATCGCAAAACGGGGGGCGATCCTTTATGAAGTATGTGAAAACGCATTTCTGGAATTGAAGAAGAACAATCCGGAAGAAGAAAGACCTGTATTCATAATCGGAAGCGAGGTGCCGATTCCGGGTGGCGCACAGGAAGCGGAGGAAAGTATTACAGTGACATCACCGGAGGCAGTATATCGCACGCTGGCAGTGTACCGCAGAGAGTTTGAAAAACTGGGACAGAAGAATGCATTTGATAATATTATCGGAATTGTGGTACAGCCGGGCGTAGAGTTTGGCGATGAAGACGTATTTGCCTATGACCGTGTCAAAGCGGCAGAACTGACAGCAGTTTTAAAGAAGTATGACAATATAGTACTGGAGGGCCATTCCACCGACTATCAGTCTCCCAGGGCGCTGAAGGAAATGGTGGAAGACGGAATTGCCATCCTGAAAGTGGGACCGGCGCTGACCTTTGCTCTGAGAGAAGGGCTGTTTGCACTTTCCATGATGGAAAAACAGCTGATTCCGCAGGACAGACAGGCACACTTTATCGAGACCATGGAGGATGTAATGATAAAAAATCCGGAGAACTGGGAGCGTCACTATCACGGCGACCCGCTGCAGCTGCAACTGAAGCGGAAATACAGCTTTTCCGACCGCTGCAGGTATTATTTTGCACAGCCGCAGATGAAATCGGCAATACAGAAACTGTTTGACAATTTTGCCGACATTAAAATTCCGGTCAGTATGTTATGTCAGTATATGCCCCTGCAGTATCGGAAGGTGCGGGACGGTATATTAGAGAATTCCCCGCGGGAACTGGTAAAGGATTTCGTGGTGCAGGTGACAGAAGACTATAATTTTGCGACAAAATTGAATTATATGATTCCGTCTTGACAACGAAACTGCACAAAATTATAATAAAATCAGAAAACGAACCGGTTCGCTTAACGGAAAGGAGAACAAATGGGAAGGGTTTTACTGGGAATTGATATTGGAACATCAGCCTGCAAGGTGGCACTGTTTGACGAGTCGGGAGCAGTGATCGGGCAGGCAAATCAGCCATATCCTCTGTACTATCCGAATCCGGGATGGGTGGAACAGGATCCGGAGGAATGGTGGCAGGCGATCTGCAGAGGTATCCGCGAAGTTCTGGAAAAGTCCGGCATCGGGGCGCAGGAGATTGCAGGAATCGGAATTGACGGTCAGAGCTGGTCGTGCATACCGGTGGACAGAGAAGGCAACTGTCTGGCCAGAACACCGATCTGGATGGATACGAGATCCGGTCAGATCTGTGAAGAAGTCAGAGCGAGAGTTGGATTTGAACGGATTTTTGAGACAGCAGGCAACGATTTTCTGCCGTCTTATACGACGCCGAAGATGCTCTGGTTCAGGGAAAACCGGCCGGAAGTATTTGAGAAGGCGGACAAATTCCTGCAGAGCAACAGTTTTATCGGATATAAGCTGACGGGAGTGATGAGCCAGGATCTGTCTCAGGGATATGGAATCCATTTCTTTAACAGGAAGACGTGTACGTATGACAGCGGGCTGGCCGATGCGCTGGGCCTGTCCCTGGATCTGGTGCCGCCTCTTTATGCATGTGATGCAGTGATTGGCACGGTGACAGAGCAGGCAGCGCTTCAGACGGGCCTTGCGGCAGGTACACCGGTAGTGGCCGGCGGACTGGATGCGGCCTGTGGGACACTGGGCGCAGGTGTTTACCTTCCGGGGCAGACACAGGAGCAGGGCGGTCAGGCCGGCGGAATGAGCATCTGTCTGAGTGAGGCAAAGGCTCATCCGAAGCTGATTTTAAGCCCCCATGTGGTTCCGGGACTGTGGCTTCTGCAGGGCGGTACTGTAGGTGGCGGCGGAGTGCTGCGCTGGTTCCGGCAGGAACTTGGAAAAGACGAGAGCTTTGATGATCTGACAAAGCTGGCAGAAGCGGTTCCGGCAGGATCCGAAGGCGTTCTGTTTCTTCCGTACATGGCGGGAGAGCGCTCCCCGATCTGGAATCCGGACGCCAAAGGCGTATTTTACGGACTTGGATTTGATAAGACGAAGGGACATATGGTTCGTGCAGCCCTGGAAGGTGTTGCGTATTCGCTGCAGCACAATCTGATGACGGCATCAGAGATCGGTGTGGAGGCGGATGAGCTGATAGCCATGGGCGGTGCGGCAAACAGCATTCTCTGGACACAGATCAAGGCCGACGTGACCGGAAAGACCATAAAGGTGCCTGCATCGGATACGGCTACGACGCTGGGAGCGGCTATTCTTGCCGGAATCGGGACGGGTATATATCACAGCTATGAGGAAGCTGTGAAAAAAACGATCGCGATAACACGCGTACAGGAGCCGGATGCGGCCAGACATGAAATTTACCGGAAGGGTATGGAAGCGTATCTGGAGTTGTCGGAGACGCTGAATCCTGTATTTTCCCGGCTGAAATGAGAAACGCTCCGCCGGCGCAACGATTCTGAGAAGAAAGCTGTCAGCTTAAGCCGGACGGAATCGCCCGCCGGGTTTCACGTTCGTTCGATTTGAAGGTTAAATGAATAAAGCAGAAAAGAGGCAGAAAAGTATGAAGATGAAAGCTGGAGTAGTACATGCGCGGGAGGATATCCGTTATGAGGATATCGAACGTCCTGTTCCGAAGGCAGGAGAAATTCTTGTGAAAGTAAAGTATACCGGAATCTGCGGTTCTGACATTCCGCGTGTCAATGGAGATGCATGTCATTTTTTCCCGAACGTGCTGGGGCATGAGTTCTCAGGAACGGTTGTGGAGACGGGAGAAGGTGTAACCAGTCTGAAAGCAGGAGACCGTGTGGCAGGTGTTCCGCTGGTACCGTGTATGAAATGTGAAGACTGTCAGAAAGGAAATTATTCTCTCTGCAAGCATTACAGTTTTGTCGGATCACGGCAGTTCGGAAGCTTTGCAGAATATGTAGTAGTTCCGGAGCGCAATGCAGTGAAATTTGATGATGAAGTGTCCTTTGAGCAGGGAGCCTTCTTTGAACCTGCGACGGTGGCTCTGCATGGCCTGGAGCGGAATGATTTTCAGGGCGGAAAAACAGTGGCGATTCTGGGCGGAGGCACCATCGGGCTGCTGACCATGCAGTGGGCAAAAATTTTCGGTGCAAAAAAGGTGGTTGTATTTGACATTGTAAAAGAGAGGCTGGATCTGGCTGTAAGACTTGGCGCGGACGGTACGGTCAATACGATGGACGCAGATTATAAGGAGCAGGTAAAAGCCATAACGGACGGCCGCGGATTTGATTACGTCTATGAGACGGCAGGCAATACGATTACAATTAAAATGGCATTTGAGCTGGCTGCAAACAAGGCACAGGTATGCTGTATCGGAACACCGACGAAGGAGCTGACCTTTTCGGTGGCAGAGTGGGAGAATCTGAACAGAAAGGAATTTAAGCTGACAGGCTCCTGGATGTCCTACAGCGCACCGTTCCCGGGACACGAGTGGGAACTGACTGCTCATTATTTCAAGACGGGGCAGCTGAAATTTGACGAATCCTTTATTTTCCGGAAAATCCCCCTCAGCCAGATCGATTCTGCATTTGAGATGTATAAGACACCAGGACTTGTGAAGGGAAAAATCCTGATCGACAGTGAGAAATAACAGTATCAACCGTAACTGTCCGGAATCCGTAAAAATGACAGAACAGTTGCAATCAATAAAAAGGAGGATATACATATGGCAGTAAACAGAATTCCTGCAGACGCTGTGAACCCGGCGGATGTGCCTTTCAAGACACTGTACACCGGTGCGAAGATGCCCGGTCTCGGACTTGGCACGTTCGGATCTGACAGCGTGTCAGGAGAAAAGATTGCGGCAGCAGTGGAGGATGCGATCCTTTCCGGTTACAGAATGATCGACTGTGCCGCATGCTACGGAAATGAAAATCTGATCGGAGAATCTCTGGAGCGTGTATTTGAAGCCGGTATCAAGAGAGAAGAACTGTTTGTGATTTCCAAGGTGTGGAATGATATGCACGGGAAAGGAGATATTCTGCTCTCCTGCGCGAGAACTCTGAGAGATCTGCGTCTCGATTATCTGGATCTTTATTTTGTACACTGGCCGTTCCCGAACTATCATCCGCCAGGCTGTGATGTGACCATGCGAAACCCGAATTCCAGACCGTATATTCACGAAGAATTTATGGCCTGCTGGAGACAGATGGAGCGTCTCGTGGATCTGGGTCTGGTAAAACACATCGGTGTATCAAACGTGACGATTCCGAAGCTGAAAATGATTCTCAGAGACTGCAGAATCAAGCCGGCAGTCAACGAGATGGAACTGCATCCGGCTTTCCAGCAGAAGGAGCTGTATGATTTCTGCCGTGCAAACGGTATTGAGATCATCGGATTCTGTCCGATCGGTTCGCCGGCAAGACCGGAACGGGACAAAACTCCGGATGACGTGGTGGATACCCAGCTTCCGCAGGTGCAGGCTGTGGCGAAGGCTCACGGAGATCACCCGGCAGTAACATGTCTGAAATGGGCAGTTAAGAGAGGACACGTTCCGATTCCTTTCTCAACAACGCGGAAGAATTATCTGAGCAATCTGCGCGCCACCTTCGAAGATCCGATTACGGATGAAGAAATGAAGCTTCTGGAGGAGGCAGATCAGAACTGCCGTCTCGTAAAAGGACAGGTATTCCTCTGGGAAGGTGCGAAGGGCTGGGAAGACCTCTGGGATCTGGACGGAACAATTCCGGGCTGGAACGGCTGAAATATGGTATTTGGAATATGAACTGCCGCAGGACGGTTCAGAAACTGTTTTCTGAATCTGTCCTGCGGCAGTTTTTGTCTGTAACATTTCAGTCTTCTGTGCGCAGCGCCGGAATCCGGATCTGAACTTCCGTACCGCTTCCGGGAGCACTGTTGTAAGAAAGGCCGTATTCCGGGCCATACAGGATCTGAAGACGCCGATGTGTATTGCAGATGGCGATATTCGTTCCGCCGGAGCTTCCGGTGCCACTTCCCGTCAGAATTGTTTCCAGAATTTCCGGAGCGATTCCCACACCGTCATCGGAGATCAGGAGAATAATATCCTGTGCTTCCATCCAACCGGTCAGAACAATGGTACCTGACTTGCTGTCCTTTTCCAGAATTCCGTGGAGGATGGCATTTTCAATGACGGGCTGCAGCGTCAGCTTCGGGATCTGGTACATCAGCAGCTCGTCAGGAATATCGGAAATCAGTTCAATGCTGTCGTGAAAGCGCATGTTCTGCAGACGGACATAGATGGTTATGTGTTCTTCCTCGCTGGCAATGGTGGAAATACTGTTCTTCCGGCTCAGCGTCAGCTTGTAAAAGCGGGACAGGTCCTGAACGGCACTGGTGATTTCTGAAGTACGTCCCTGGCAGGCCAGCCAGTTTATCATATCCATGGTATTGTACAGAAAATGAGGATTGATCTGAGCCTGCAGTGAGTTAAACTCCGCAATCCGCAGGTCTTCTGCCGCTTTTGCCTGATCTTCCATGAGCTGTTTCATATTTCCGGTCATATAATTGTACGTCTCAATCAGGTCGCCAACCTCATCATGGGTATCGGGTTCCGCCATGGGAACGGGAGGCCCTTCGCGCACGGCCTGCATCTGGCTGATAACAGAAGAAATCCGGTTGGTAATAGACCGGGAAAGCAGGCTGGCCAGGCCGAAGGCAAGAAGCAGCACGGCCAGGTAAATCAGGATAAACTGGAGCATCAGCTGTTTGCTCTGCCGGATCAGAGGACCGGATGGCAGTACCGTCACCATAAACCAGCCGGGGGAGGGAATACTGTAAAAACATGCGTATATTTTTTCGTCGAGAATCGTCCGTTCAATAAAGTTGTTTGAGGACATAAAAGACTCGCGTATGGTCTCATAGTTCAGCCAGTAAATACCGGACAGAGAGGTATTGGAGGAAGACACCAGATTGTTCCGCTCGTTAATAATATAGGAAACACTGCCCTCAAGAGAAAGATTGTCTCCCAGGATGGAGCTGATACTGTCACCGGAGTAATAGACCACGATGTAGGCATTATGGGATTCCTCCCTGTAATAAACTGTCGTCTCGCGGATATATGCCATGTCGCCGTACATTGTTTTTTCCTGCGTTCCCAGATAAAAGGAGGGACAGAACAGCTCTGACATACTGCCGCCCTGGAAAATTCCGTGCCAGTACGTTCCGAGTACCTGAGAAACAGGCGCAAAGATATTCTGTGTATATCCGCTGCTGTAAAATGCTTCCGTTTCATTATCGGAAGGGAGATCGAGATAAATCCGGATCGCAGTGACCGGTTTTCCGTCAGACAGCTGACGGACCGTACTGCAGAATTCTTCTGCCTCCTCACAGGAGGAAAGACCGGACAGACTGCCGGAAAGAGGACTGTAAAATACGGTGCGGTAAAATGGCAGTGATGTCAGATCATTGGAGATATCAATAACCGTCTGCACCGTTTCCTCAATTTTCGGAGCCGTTTCGGCGGAGGTATCCTGCTCCTGACTGATTGTGTAGGATACAATCATGCCATACAGTTTTCCGTAAAAAGAAGTAAACACAAGAAGGAAAGGCACCGATACGGCAAGGATCAGTGCCAGTGTGAATTTGGACTGCAGTTTTAGATTTCCGTAAAAACGGCTGCATTTTCTGAATAGCTGTTTCATATTATGTAATTTTCTCCCTGAATTCGGATGGGGAAACGCCGGTGTATTTTTTGAAGCTTTTTCCAAAGTAATTGCCGTCACTGTATCCCACTTTTGAGGAAATTTCAGAAATCTTGTATCGCGGATCACCGAGGAGAACCTTGGCTTTTTCCATGCGGAATTCCGTAAGATACTGATTCAGCGTCTGGCCGGTTTCATTTTTGAAAAACGTGCAGACGTAAGAGGCTGACAGATATACGTGACTGCTGATATCCTTCACGGACAGCGTCTCGTTCATGTAATTTCGTCCGATATAATCTTTGATCTTGTAAATCGTGGAATTTTCCGGGACTGCATGCGTGGCATCGTCCAGAAACTGTTCCGTTTTTTCCACCAGTGCCTGGTGAAGCTCCTGAAAGGTGAATCTGTTTTCCAGAGCATCCACGATTCCGTTTTGTTCCGGAAGTGCAGAGGAGAAGATCTGCTGCTGTGTACGCACTGTCTCAAGGGCAAGAAACAGCTTGTAGTAGAGATCCTTTACCTGGTTGGGCAGACAGGAGGGGTTTCTGTCGTAGTAGGAGAAAAGCTGACCAAGAAAATCCATGCATGCTTCGCGGTTTTTTCCGGCGAGCACTTCCATGAAAGCCGTTCTCGGTGAATCCGGAAGGCTGTTCTGTGCCGGAATCCGGGAAGACTGCTTCAGGATTTCCGGAGTAAGGAAGGTACCTGCAGGGAAGAAAAAGCTGTTCTGCAGCAGAATGACGGCTGAGGTGTATGATTCAAAGGCACAGGATACACCTGTGACGGTGTGCCCGGCGGCGATGACGTGTTTGCCGTGAGGCGCATACAGCCTGCCGAGAAATGTGCCGATCTCTTTCAGGTCATGTTCCGAAGGACGTGCAGGACCGAATACAAAATAAATCAGGTACTGCACGTGTTTTTCCACGTAGATGCAGTTCATATAATATTTCTGCAGAAACTGTTTTAATGACTGATAGATTTCTTCGAGAGCAGGACCGGACAGTTCCGAACCGGTATCCAGCTTTGTGATGACTGCGGTAAAACAGGAGGATGACAGGTGCGTAAGACCTGCCTCCGAAGCGAGCTGCCGGATGGCTTCGCTGTTTGAACCGTAGGGAACGGAAAGCTGCAGGGCCAGGCGGGAGGCAGTTGCCATATTGTGGAGTGTCTCGCCGCGGTGTGAGCGGATCCGTTTCAGGTAAAGCTCCCGTGCGTCACGGATCGCCTCGCAGATCTCGGAAGGTGACAGTGGTTTTTCAATATAGGTGATCGCTTTCAGCCGGATGGCCGCCTTCAGATATTCCTTGTCGGAATAGCCGCTCATAAATATGGTTACGGTATCGGGCAGTTCCGCTTCCAGTTTTCCCAGCATGGTGATGCCGTCCATGCGCGGCATGCGCACATCACATAGAATGATTTCCGGACGGTACTGCAGTGCGGTATCCAGACCGTTGATCCCGTCATCCGCCTGAAGCACCTCGTCGATTCCGAGTGAAAGCCAGTCGATGGATGACACGACACCGGTGCGTGTAAGTTCTTCATCGTCTACAATCAGTAATTTCATTTTTCATCTCCAGATGATTTTCCTTTGGTACAGTGTTCGGCTTGAATGCCTGTCTGCAGAAAATTATACCATTATTCTGACGAAAAGACGAGAAAAATCACAGGTAAAATTGTCCGTTCAACAGAAAAAGATTTTACCCTGATTCAAAATATTTTCCCGTTTTCGCCAAAATAGCGAAATGGTAGAATGAATATAAGAATAAGGGAGGAGGAGACGCAGTGTCGGAATACGTTCTTGAATTAAAAGGTATTACGAAAATATTTCCGGGCGTAAAAGCTCTGAACAACGTACAGTTTCAGCTGAAACCCGGTGAAGTTCATGCACTGATGGGCGAAAATGGTGCCGGCAAATCGACTTTTATCAAAGTGATTACCGGTGTACATAAAGCAGAAGAGGGCGAGATGTATCTGAATGGCCGGAAGGTGGATTTCAGGGGGCCGAAGGATGCACAGGCAGCAGGGATTGCCGCTGTGTACCAGCATCCCACGTCTTATCCGCATCTGACGGTAACAGAAAATATTTTTATGGGCCATGAGATCATGAAGCACGGCCTGATCCAGTGGAGAACCATGAATGAGGAGGCAAATAAGCTTCTTCAGCAGCTGAACGCAGACTTTACGGCCACTGCAGAGATGGGTGCACTCAGCGTGGCGCAGCAGCAGATGGTGGAAATTGCAAAGGCACTGTCCACAAATGCAAAGATTATTATTCTGGATGAGCCGACAGCGGCTCTGACGAGAACGGAATCCGAAGAACTGTACCGTATTGTTGATAAACTGAGGGAAGAGGGCGTTTCCATCATCTTTATCTCCCATCGTTTTGAGGATATGTACCGTCTGGCATCGCGCGTTACCGTATTCCGCGATTCCCAGTATATCGGAACGTATAACGTGGATGAGATTACGAATGCAGATCTGATTAAGGCTATGGTGGGCCGGGAAATCAGCGATCTGTTCCCGAAGCCGGATGTGAAGCCGGGAAAAGAGATGCTGAGAGTAGAAGGGCTTTCCAGAGTCGGATATTTCAAAAATATTTCCTTCAGTGTCCGTGCAGGTGAGATTGTCGGACTGACCGGTCTGGTAGGTGCGGGACGTACGGAAGTGGTGGAGAGTGTCTGTGGCATTACGCGTCCGGATGAAGGAAAAGTATATCTGGAAGGAAAGGAAATCCACATCAAACAGCCTTCCGATGCCATGGATCTCGGCATTATTCTTCTGCCGGAGGACCGTCAGAAGGAAGGACTGATTCTGAGCTGGGGTCTGGGACGAAATGTTACGCTGCCGACCATCGGTAAATACGCAAAGCGTGGCTTCAATGATGAGAAAAAAGAACGGGAGCTTGCCAAAGAGCTTCTGGAGGAAGTAGATACAAAGGCGGTTGATATTTTCCAGCCGGCCAGTTCCCTGTCAGGCGGCAATCAGCAGAAGGTGGTTGTGGCCAAGGCACTCAGCCAGGAAATGAAAGTTGTTATCATGGATGAGCCGACCAAGGGCGTGGACGTGGGAGCAAAGGCTGAGATATACGGAATTATGGGTGAACTGGCAAAGAAGGGATACGCAATTATTCTGATTTCTTCTGAGATGCCGGAGATTCTCGGTATGAGTGACCGTATCATTATCATGTGCAACGGACGAAAGACAGGAGAACTGAACCGGGATGAGGCAACGCAGGAAGGTATTCTTGAGCTTGCCATGGAAAAAGGTTCATCCGGAAAGGGGGATGGCAGATAATGGAAAAGAAATCTGTATTGAAAAAGATTACATCCTCACGTGAAGCCAGTCTTGTGATTATCATGATCCTGCTCTGTGCTTTCGTTCAGTTCCGCAGTCCCACTTTTCTGACAGTACAGTCGATTACGGAGATGCTGAAAAACAATGCAGTGACCATGATCATGTCACTGGGTATGCTCGGTGTCATGCTGGTGGGAGGAATCGATATTTCCATTATGTCTACTGTGGCACTGTCCGGTATGACGATTGGTATGCTGCTGAAATATGACCATGTACACAGCACACTGCTGTGTTTCCTGATCGCAATGGGAATCGGTATTGTCTGCGGTTTCCTCGTCGGCCTTGTGATTTCCAGAGCAGGTGTTCCGCCGATCATCGCCACCATGGGCTTTATGTATATTTACCGTGCGCTGGCTTATCTCCTGGGAAACGGAGAATGGGCAGGTGCCGATGCACTCGGTGATTACAAAAACTTTGCACTGGGCAGTATTCTGGGACTGAACAATGTTATCTGGGTAACGATTATCTGCTATATTGTTTTCTTTGTGGTAATGAAATGGACCAGAATCGGCCGGAGAGTGTATGCAGTGGGCAGCAATCCCAATGCAGCCGAGGTATCCGGTATTAATGTAAAAAATGTCAAACTGCTGGTACATACCGTTATGGGATTTTTAAGCGGTCTGGGCGGTGCACTTGCAGTTTCCGTATACGCTTCCGCTCAGCCGAACATGAACTACGGCAAGGAGATGGATGTCATTGCTGCCTGTGTAATCGGCGGTGTCAGCATGAGTGGCGGCCGCGGTACAGTAATCGGTGCACTGCTGGGGTCTCTCGTTCTGGCAATCATTGCGAAAGCACTGCCGATTATCGGTGCCGACGCAATCTGGCAGAATACAATCAAGGGCGTTATCATTCTCGTTGTCGTTGTGATGAACGTTCTTACACAGCGGGCAATGGATAAGAATAATCTGAAGGGAAGGGAGATGTAAGCATGGCTGGAAAATCCGGAAGAAGTATTTCTGCGACACCTGAGAATACGCTGAAGAAGACGATATTCAGCTGGGAAGGAATGCTGGTTATACTTTTTATTCTTGTAAATATCTTCTGTGTGAACATTTCCGCAGTATATAATCTGAAGAATGTGTTCCGTGAGATGCCGAAATATCTGGCAGAAGTTTTTCTGCTGCTGCCGATGGCCTATATTCTGGTACTCGGTGAAATCGACATTTCCGTAGGTTCTATCGTCTGCCTTTCCGCAACGATGAGCTGTATGGTGTGCAATCAGGGTCTGCCGTTTGTGGTGGTAATTCTGACCGGTCTGCTGACGGGTGCTGCCTGTGGATTCGTAAACGGCATGATTCTGACGAACTTTACGGAGCTTCCTCCGATGATCGTCACGCTGGCCACGCAGATCATTTTCCGCGGAATTGCCGAGATTTCTCTGGGAAGCGGAGGATCCATTTCCGTGACGAATGCAGACGGTTTCCGTGCCATTGCAGGTAAGGTAGGTATCGTTCCGTACATCTTTTTCCTGGTATTGATTCTGGCAGTCATTTTTGCCGTGGTACTGGGAAAGACAACCTTCGGACGGCGTGTATACGCTATGGGAACGAACCGGACGGCTGCGTATTACGCAGGTGTTCACGTAAGCAGAATCCGCCTGATCATCTATACGGTGATGGGCCTGATGGCCGGGCTCTGTTCTCTGTTTCTGGTGGCTTCTTCCTACGGTGCCAACACGACAACAGGAAACGGCTATGAAATGGATGCCATTGCCATGGCTGTATTCGGCGGTATCTCTTCCACCGGAGGAAAAGGAAATCTGGCAGGCGGTATCATTTCCGCATTTATCATTGTCTGCCTGAGAATCGGTCTCGGACAGATCAATATGAATCCGCAGCTGATTCTGCTGATTCTCGGCGTACTGCTGATCAGCGCCGTTGCCCTTCCGAATATTATCGCAAATGTCAGGGCAATGAAAAAGGTGGCAGCAAAAAAACAGTGAATTACTTTTCGATACTGACACCACGGGGTGTTGAAGTATAAATTATACGTTCAAAGGGAGGAAAAAGTTTGAAACAAATAAGTAGAAGACAGCCAAGAAATAAAGGGCATAGCGAACAAACCATCTTTCGGTGGCTTAAAAATTAAATATTGATACAGCACCTAATCAGGTAACAGGAACAGCATCATCTTTGATGACATATCC
>JAXEBU010000063.1:0-8922 GCA_034093895.1 Candidatus Choladocola sp.
ACGACAAAGTAGAAATCGAAGTACAGCAGAGCGATTCTACCACAGGTATGACATCAGCAATCGACGGACTGTGTGATATCGGAATGGCATCCCGTGAACTGAAAGACAGTGAACTGGAAGCAGGACTGACAGCTACCGTGATTGCGCAGGACGGTATTGCAGTGATTGTAAACAACGAAAGCGGTATTGATGAGCTGACAAGCGAACAGGTGAAAGCAATCTATACAGGTGAAATCACAACCTGGGAAGAACTGAAATAAGAGACAGAAAACAGTCAGGGGGAAAACAATGACAGGAAAATTATCAGAACGGGTGATGCGGATCATATTTCTGATCGCGGCCTGTACTTCAGTGCTGGCAGTAGCGCTGATCTGCATCTTTCTTTTTGCCAATGGCATTCCGGCCATGCTGGAAATCGGACTTCCCGAGTTCCTGTTCGGGCAGAAATGGAAACCGTCAAACGATTTATACGGCATACTGCCGTTTATACTCGGAAGTATCTACGTCACAGCGGGCTC
The DNA here is from genome assembly GCA_034093895.1 of Candidatus Choladocola sp. Taxonomy (GTDB): domain Bacteria; phylum Bacillota; class Clostridia; order Lachnospirales; family Lachnospiraceae; genus Choladousia. Next base: position 519 of record JAXEBU010000063.1, read on the forward strand.
TGTTCTCATAGGAGTACCGACAGCCCTTCTGACTGCAGTTTTTCTGGCGTTCTATTGTCCGAAAAAGCTGTATCCGATTTTGAAAGCAACGGTAAATCTGATGGCAGGAATTCCATCCGTTGTATACGGCTTCTTTGGTCTGGTGGTTATCGTTCCGCTGATGCGCGAGATAACCGGAAAAGACGGAAGCACCATGCTGACTGCATCTATACTTCTGGGAATTATGATCCTTCCTACTGTAACCGGCGTTGTGGAACCGGCACTGCGCAGTGTTCCGACCAGCTATTACGAGGGAGCACTTGCACTGGGAGCAACTCATGAACGCAGTGTTTTCTGTACCGTATTTCCGGCGGCCAAGTCGGGAGTGGTGGCCGGCATCGTTCTGGGTATCGGCCGTGCGATCGGTGAAACAATGGCAGTGATTATGGTAGCCGGTAACCAGACCTGGATGCCCCAGGGCATCCTCAAAGGATTGCGAACCATGACAGCGAATATCGTAATGGAGATGGGATATGCGGCAGATTTGCACAGAGAGGCGCTGATTGCCACAGGCGTTGTACTGTTTGTGTTCATCCTGATTATTAACCTCTGTGTATCTGCTCTGAAACGGAGATCAGCTTATGACTAAAGAAAAAACAATGATACAAGACAGCAGCACCAACAGGATCAGCAAACATGCATCCCATAAAAACCTGTGGAAACATCATCCCGTTTCTGCAGTCGTATCGTGTTTCGTCTGGCTTGCGGCACTGCTGACCATGGCAGTCATGATATTTCTGGTAGGATTTATCGTGATCAAAGGCATCAGACATCTGACTCCGGAATTGTTTGCATTTACATACAATTCCGATAATGTATCACTGATGCCGGCTCTCGTAAATACACTGGTAGTTACCCTGCTTTCTCTGGTGGTTGCTGTTCCCTTTGGCATATTTGCCGCAATCTACCTTGTGGAATACGCAAAAAAAGGCAGCAGACTCGTAAATCTGATCCGGATTACGGCAGAGACACTGCAGGGGATTCCTTCTATTATATATGGTCTGTTCGGACTTCTGTTTTTCAGTACGACGCTGCACTGGGGATATTCTCTGCTGTCCGGTTCCATGACGCTGGTGATTATGATCCTGCCTCTGATTATCCGAACGACAGAAGAAGCGTTGCTCGGAGTGCCTGATTCCTATCGCGAAGCTTCCTTCGGACTTGGCGCAGGCAAACTGAGGACAATCTTTAAAGTCGTATTGCCCAGTGCAATTCCAGGAATCCTTTCGGGCGTTGTCCTTGCAACGGGAAGAATTGTGGGAGAAACCGCCGCACTTTTGTATACGGCAGGTTCTGTGGCCAAAATACCTTCCAGTCTTCTCGGATCCGGAAGAACACTGGCCGTTCATATGTACGTTCTTTCCAGTGAAGGACTGTATATGGATCAGGCGTATGCGACGGCAGTCGTACTTCTCGTGTTTGTGCTCGCTCTGAACAGTATTTCCACACTGCTGGCGCGGGGACTGACAAAGGGAAGAAACGGATGAGAGATATCCGCGGGAACAGAAAAACAGTCACAGTTAGGAGTAGAAAATGGAAAAAATAGGTGTAAAGAATACCGATCTGTATTACGGTGATTTTCATGCGCTGAAAAATATTAATCTCAGTATTCCGGCAAACAAAATCACTGCATTTATCGGCCCCAGCGGCTGTGGAAAGTCCACGCTTCTGAAATCGCTGAACAGAATGAACGATCTGGTGGAAGGCTGCAGAATTACGGGAGAGCTTACTCTGGACGGGGAAGACATATATGGAGACATTGATGTGAACCATCTTCGCAAACGTGTGGGAATGGTATTTCAGAAACCAAACCCGTTCCCCATGAGTATTTACGATAATATTGCATACGGGCCCAGAACACACGGGGTTCGTTCCAGAGCAAAACTGGATGAAATTGTGGAAAAAGCGCTGAAGGACGCTGCAATCTGGGATGAGGTAAAAGACCGTCTCAAAAAAAGCGCACTGGGAATGTCCGGCGGACAGCAGCAGAGACTGTGTATCGCACGTGCCCTGGCGGTAGAACCGGAAGTCCTCCTGATGGATGAACCGACATCCGCCCTTGATCCGATTTCCACATCCAGAATCGAAGATCTTGCAATGGAGTTAAAAGATAAATACACAATTGTTATGGTAACACATAACATGCAGCAGGCAGCGCGTATCTCAGACAAGACGGCATTTTTCCTCCTCGGAGAAGTGATTGAATATGATGATACGATGACACTGTTTTCCATGCCTAAGAACAGGAAGACAGAAGAGTATATTACGGGGAGGTTCGGCTGATATGAGAGAACGTTATCTGGAAAAACTGTCCCAGCTCCAGAAGGAACTGCTGGATATGGGAATGCTCTGTGAGCAGGCCATAATGAAAACATACCGCCTTCTGCAGTCCACAGATCTGCGCGACGAGCAGGTGGAGGAAATCAACAGAATGGAAAAGGAAATAGACGGCAGAGAACAGACCATTGAGAGCATCTGCATTCAGCTCCTGCTCAGGCAGCAGCCGGTGGCAGCCGATCTGCGCCGTATTTCTGCGGCACTGAAAATGATTACAGATCTGGAACGGATCGGAGATCAGGCTACGGATATTGCGGAAATCCTCCAGACAGGAAGCGTGGACGTACCGGTAAAAGGCGTGCGCATTTCTGAGATGGCGGAATTTACGATGAATATGGTAAACAAAAGCATCGAATCCTACGTCAACCGTGACCTTAATCTGGCGCAGGAAGTCATCGCCAGTGATGATACACTGGATGCGCTTTTCCTGGAAGTGAGAAATGGCCTGAATCAGGGCAACTGCAGTTTTACATCAGATCAGATTCTTGATCTGCTGATGATAGCAAAATATTATGAGCGGATCGGAGATCATGCAACAAACGTTGCCGAGTGGGTGGAGTTTTCTCTGACCGGCATTCATCGCAACGGTGAAACAATTCACGATGTCTTTGCACTGCAGTGACATCGGAAAACTGATGAAACAATCCATGTAAACATAAGGAGACGAGATATGAAATATAAAAATAAAATAACAAAAGCAGCAGCAGGAATTCTGACAGCAGCCCTTACCGTTGGGGCAGTGGCACCGTCTGTGCCGGCATTCGCAGAAGAAGCAGAAGCTGCAAAACCGAAATACGTATTTCTTTTTATCGGTGATGGTATGAGTTACCCGCAGATTCAGATCGCAGCAGATTATCTGGGCGCACTGGAGCAGGATCCGCAGTCCGATATTCTGTCAGGGCCGAAGAGCCTGACCATGCAGAGCTTCCCGGTAGCAGGTTCAGCGACTACCTTCGATTCTACATCCTTCTGTCCGGACTCAGCGTCAACGGCAACATCCATCGCAACAGGCTATAAGACGTACAGCGGATCGATCAATGTCGATGAGACCGGAACGGTATCCTATGAAACAATTTCAGAGAAACTGAAGGATCAGCTGGGCTACAAGATTGGTATTGTCTCTTCTGTAAACCTGAATCATGCCACACCTGCAGCATTTTATGCACATCAGGTCAGCAGAAACAGCTACTATGAGATTTCCAATGAGCTGATTGCAAGCGGATTTGATTATTTTGCAGGTGGCGGACTGAAACAGACAACAGGAGCAAACAAGGATCAGGAAGACAGCTACGCACTGGCAGAAGCAGCAGGCTACAAAGTAATCAGGACACAGGCAGAAGCAGAAGCTCTGACTGCGGAAGACGGAAAGGCAATTGTGATCGCAGAGACACTGGCAGACAGCGATGCCTGCTCCTATGATAATGACCGTGCAGAGAATGAGTGGGCACTGGCTGATTACGTAGAGAAAGGTATCGAGGTTCTCGACAATGAGACCGGCTTCTTCATGATGGTAGAGGGCGGAAAGATTGACTGGGCCTGCCATGCAAACGATGCAGGTTCCACCATCGCAGATACAGTTGCTCTTGACAATGCTGTGGAAAAAGCAGTTGAGTTCTACAACGAGCATCCCGATGAGACACTGATTCTCGTGACAGGTGACCATGAGACAGGTGGTCTGACCATCGGTTTTGCAGGAACCGATTACGATACGTTCCTTACGAACCTGACAAATCAGAAGATTTCCTATGCAAAGTATGATTCAGATTATGTTGCAAAATACAAAGAAGAAGGAACTGATTTTGATACGGTTATGGCTGATGTGACAGAACTGTTCGGTCTTCTTCCGCCGGAAGAGGGTCAGGAAGAGACAGAGGCTACCATGGACAGTGCTGACAAACATCCGGAATCAGATGATACAGGCAGCCTTGTGATGACACAGTATGAGTATGACAAACTGAAGGCAGCATACGACACAACAATGACCAGAACAGGTGAGGAAGAGATCGGTCAGGAAGAGTACGTACTGTACGGAAGCTATGAGCCGCTCACAGTGACAATTACACACATTCTGAACAATAAGAGTGGTGTTAATTTCTCATCCTACGCCCACACAGGTCTTCCGGTAGCCGTACTGGCACAGGGAAACGGTCAGGAGCTGTTTGAAGGATATTATGACAATACAGAGATTTACACAAAGATGGCATCTCTGCTGGGTGTGGAGTAAGAAAAAAATGAAACATCTCTTTTCAAAGGGCCGTGCGGCGGTATACGTCTCGGCCCTTTTACTGATTATTCTGCTGCTGATCCCTACGGGATATGAAGATGCGGTAAACTATAAGGACAAAATAAAATGCGCGGCGGAAGTGGTGGCGACAAATAATGACAGTATTATTGATACGGGGCTTGTCCGGAGCGGCGAGCAGACCTGTATCGTGCGTATGCGGGAGGGAAAGTTCCGCGGACAGGAGGCGGAAGCGTATAACCTTCTGAACGGATCCCTGGAAAACGACAAGATTTTTGAGGTGGGCGATGTCGCACAGGTGGTGATTACGTATCAGGGTGATGAAATTCAGTCCGTAAACATGATCGATCATTTTCGCATTACGAAAGAAATAGTACTGGCGGCCCTGTTTATTCTGGTGCTGATCGGTGTGGCAGGAAAGACGGGCATCCGCGCCATTCTCTCCTTTGCCGTTACAGTGCTGATGATATGGAAAATTCTGATACCGCTGTATCTGAAAGGATACCAGCCTGTTCTCATCGGTTTTCTGATCACGGGCATCCTGACTGTGATTATCATTTCACTCGTTTACGGATACGAGAGGAGAACGCTGGCTGCTGTCTGCGGTTCCATGGCGGGTCTTCTCGTAACAGCAGTTACCGGTGCACTGTTTACCGATATTTTCCGGATTCACGGTGCCATCATGCCGTATTCGGAGAGCCTGCTCTACAGCGGGTACGCGAATCTGAATCTGACGCAGATTTTCATGGCCAGCATATTCATCGGGTCATCAGGAGCCGTTATGGATCTGTCAGTGGATATCACTTCGGCGGTATACGAGGTGATCTGTAAAAAACCGGATATCACATGGAAAGAAGCGGCGCGCTCCGGAATGAACGTGGGAAGGGCTGCCATGGGTACCATGACCACCACCCTTCTGCTGGCATATTCCGGCGGCTATGTGACACTTCTGATGGTATTTATGGCACAGGGAACGCCGGTAGTTAATATTCTGAATTACAAATACGTCGCATCGGAGATCCTCGATACAATTGTGGGAAGCATGGGGCTGGTTACGGTAGCACCTCTGACTGCGCTGTGTGCAGGGTGGCTTCTGACACGTTCGAAAAAGGATCAGGAAGATCGGATCAGTACTTCGTTAAAATGACGAAAATATGAATCCGGGCATATTTTACACAGATTTTACATAGAATCTCTTTTGAATTTACCTGTCCACGCTATAATCCGCAATGTATATCTTTAGATGAAACGGTGAAAAGGGATATCTGCCCGACCGATGTGCAGGCAGAGTATTACGCAGGAAAAGGAGAAAGGTGTATGGATATTTTTAGTGTACTGACTATGATCGGCGGTCTTGCGCTGTTTTTGTATGGAATGAATGTAATGGGAGACGGACTTACCAGAGCATCCGGCGGAAGACTGGAAAAAATTCTGGAAAAACTGACGTCAAATACGATGAAAGGTGTACTTCTGGGAGCAGCGGTAACTGCTGTGATTCAGTCCTCCTCGGCAACGACGGTTATGGTTGTGGGATTTGTAAACTCGGGGATCATGACACTGGAACGCGCGGTGGGAATCATCATGGGAGCCAATATCGGTACGACGATTACCTCCTGGATTCTGAGTCTGTCCGGACTGCAGGGAGACAGCTTCATTATTAAAATGCTGAAACCTTCTTCCTTTTCACCGATTCTGGCCATCATCGGTGTGGGCTTTTTACTGTTTTCCAAGAAGGACAAAAAAAAGGATGCCGGATCCATTATGATCGGCTTTGCTGTTCTGATGTTCGGAATGGAGACCATGAGCGGTGCGGTAAAGCCCCTCGCAAATGTGCCGGAATTCACGAACCTGCTTCTGATGTTCAAAAATCCGATTCTCGGTATGCTGGCCGGCACCATTCTGACGGCAGTCATCCAGAGTTCTTCTGCCTCTGTCGGTATTCTGCAGGCCCTCTGCGTGACGGGAGCAGTATCCTACGGTGCGGCGATTCCCATTATCATGGGTCAGAACATCGGTACGTGCGTCACGGCGCTTCTCTCTGCCATCGGGGCAAAAAAGAATGCAAAGCGTACGGCCTTTGTGCACCTGTATTTTAACCTGATCGGCACCATTGTATTCATGGTTCTGTTTTATGTGGCGAATTCGGTGCTGCATTTCGGATTCCTTGGCGATGCGGCCAACGCATCCGGAATTGCCGTTGTTCATACTCTGTTTAACGTATTCGCAACACTTCTGTGGCTGCCGTTCCACGGATTGCTGGTGAAGCTGGCACGACTGACTGTCCGCGACAGGAAGGACGATGAGACAGAGCGCACTGTGGAGTCTCTGAAAGGACTGGAGGCTCTCGACAACCGTTTCCTGGAAAATCCGGCCTTTGCCATGGAGCAGTGCCGTGTGGCATGTGCCCACATGGCGGAGATTACAGTGGAGGCACTCGATACTTCCATCTCGCTGCTTGATACGTACGATCAGGACAGGCTGCTGCAGGTGGTGGATGATGAAGATGTTGTGGATAAATATGAGGATCGTCTCGGTACGTACCTTGTTCAGGTGGCAAAGAATGAAATGCAGATGAAAGACAGCCATACCCTTTCCGTGCTCCTCCACAGTATCGGAGATATGGAACGAATTTCGGATCATGCTGTCAATATTGTAAATGCGGCAAAGGAGATTTTTGACAAAAATCTTTCTTTCTCAGAAGCTGCAATGGGCGAACTGGAGGTATTTTCCGGCGCCGTAAAAGAAATTGTACGCATTACGATGGAAGCAATGAAGAACGAGGATGTGGAACTGGCAGAGAAAGTGGAGCCATTGGAGGAAGTCATTGATGACCTCAGTGATGAGATAAAGAAGCGCCACATTGCCCGGCTCAGAGAAGGCAGGTGCACCATTGAACTTGGCTTCATTCTGTCGGATCTGATGACGAGTTACAAGCGTATTGCGGATCACTGTTCCAATATTGCAGTCTGTCTCATCCAGGCGGAGAATGACGAGTACGGAAGACATGCGTATCTCGATTCTCTGAAGGAAGAGGATGACAGATATTTCCGTGAAAAATTCCGTGAGTACAGTGAAAAGTATGCACTTCCGGCCCGGGTCAAGGGAACACCGAAGGTGGATATGCGGACCAGAATGCAGGCCAGACAGGGGTAGACAGCAGGCTGATTTTGGAATAAAATGCAGATAGAAGAGAAAGCGGGGAACAGTTATGGCATTGATATATATCGTGGAAGATGATGAAAATATCAGGGAGATTGAAATGTTTGCGCTGAAAAATGCGGGTTATGAAGTGCAGGGATTTGAGTGTGCCGCAGATTTTTATGCCAGACTGAAGGAAAGAGTACCGGCACTTATTCTGCTGGATGTAATGCTCCCGGATGAGGACGGGCTGACGATTGTGAAACGGCTCCGCTATGCAGCGGAGACACGGAAGCTGCCGATTATCATGGCAACAGCAAAGACCTCTGAGATCGATAAAGTAAAAGGACTGGACATGGGTGCTGATGACTATATCACCAAACCCTTTGGTGTAATGGAGCTGATTTCCCGTGTAAAGGCACTGATGCGCAGAAGTCAGGGAATGGAAGATGAGAAGCTGATCCGTCTGGGGCCGATTTTCATGGATGATGAAAAACGTGCCGTATTCGTAGATGATAAACCGTGTGAGCTTACATATAAAGAATATGAGCTTCTGAAGCTGCTGCTTTTGAACGCAGGCATTGTAGCATCACGTGATATGATTCTGGACCGTGTCTGGGGCACCGATTTCGAAGGAGAATCCCGGAC
>JAXEBU010000064.1:0-16009 GCA_034093895.1 Candidatus Choladocola sp.
TACATCGGATAGATGCACCATTTATCGCCTGTATTGTGATGAGTCATTCTTGCAACGCGGTAAATAACCGGATCACGCATATTGATATTCGGAGAAGCCATGTCGATTTTTGCACGCAGTACCTTTGTGCCGTCCTCGTACATGCCGTTCTTCATATTTTCAAACAGCTCCAGATTCTCTTCAATGCTGCGGTTGCGGTAGGGGCTCTCTTTTCCCGGCTCTGTCAGAGTTCCGCGATACGCACGAATCTCTTCTGCAGAGAGATCACAGACAAAAGCCTTTCCCTTTTTGATCAGCTTTACAGCAGCCTCATACATCTGATCGAAGTAATTGGAAGCAAAAAACAGCCTGTCCTCCCAGTCTGCTCCCAGCCATTTTACATCGGCAATGATCGATTCCACAAATTCCGTCTTTTCTTTTGTAGGATTCGTATCATCGAAGCGGAGATTAAACTTTCCATTATATTCCTTCGCCAGCCCGTAGTTTAAAAGAATGGACTTGGCGTGACCAATATGCAGATATCCGTTTGGTTCCGGCGGGAATCTGGTACACACCGTTTTGCAGTGTCCCTCCGCAAGATCACGGTCAATAATCTGTTCGATAAAATTCTTCGATACTGTCTCTCTTTCCTTTTCCATTGTTTTCCTCCTAGAATGTGAATCAGGACTGCAGAACGGTCTCTGTCACGTCAGATTCTGCAGCATGATAACAAATCATAGCACAAGTAAGGGAAAAAAACAATAACTGACATGTTTTCAAAAACACCCTGCAATGATATAATGAGCCAGGGGACAAATGGACATAAAAATACATGCTCGTATGTATATTTTTATGCCTATGGGACCCGCAAAACATGAACAGGAGAAATCAAATGTATTATTTTATTATAAATCCTGCTTCCGGTTCCGGCAGAGGCCTTTCCGTGTGGAACCGGATCCGCGCAGAACTGGAACATCTTCATACGGAATACCGCTTCTTTCTGCTGAGCAAACGCGGAGAAGCAGCCATCCTCGCCCGTTCTCTGTCCCGCAGCGCACATCCGTGCACGGTTGTCGTTGTCGGCGGTGACGGAACCATAAATGAAGTGATCAACGGCCTGGAATCCTTTTCCGGTATCACCTTTGCCTGTATTCCCACAGGCTCCGGAAATGACTTTGTCCGTGGTCTGAATCTGGAAAAAAATCCTGTAAAGGCGCTCCACGCGATTCTCCATCCGCAGAAAGTCAGAAAAATCAATATCGGCAGAACAGAAACAACTTCCGGTACGTATTCCTACGCCGTCAGCAGCGGAATCGGGTACGACGCCTCCGTCTGTGATTCCGTTCAGAAATCCACGTTAAAGAAGCTGCTGAACCGGTTCCGTTCCGGGAAACTGATCTACCTTCTGACAGCACTGTGGCAACTGATGACCATGAAACGTCAGTCTTTCCGGATCACGGCAGACGGCAGCCGGACCGTCACCTTGGAAAATGCCTATTTTGCTGCATCCATGAATCTGCAGTATGAAGGAGGCGGCTTCCGGTTCTGTCCGGACGCGCAGTCCGATGATGACTGTATTGATCTGATTGTTGCTTACAACATCTCCCGCCTGAACGCACTCTGTCTTTTGCCTCTCGCACTTTGCGGAAAACATGTGGGACACAGAGGAATCCGGATTATCCGGTGCAAAAGGGCAGAGATCTGCTGCCGCCTCCCGATGTGTGTACATACAGACGGTGAAATTCCGGGATATTTCAACCGTGTAGCTTTTTCACTCCACAGCGAAAAACTGGCCGTCATTGTAGAATGACGGCTCAGTTGAATCCCATCATCTTCTGAGCCACTTTATATCCCCATATTGTGATTTTTCTGCCTGTTTTGCCCGAAAGATTAAGAACTACGCCGAACAGACTTTTCCGGATGGTTTTATAACTTGCGGGATCTTTTTCTTTCAGATAGTCCCAGATATCACGTTTCTTCTCAAGGGCTTCCTCTGTCCCTGAGATTGTCAGCATAACAGATGTCACCGCCATGATATTCCTCAGATATTCCAGCATATACCGGCGAACCTTACTGCTCTTGTCAGAGAAATCCTGCTTTGCCATAACATCGATCATAATCCTGTTGACTCTGATCTGCTGGTCGATCCGCCCGATCATCACTGTTTCATTGACGGACTGATCATCACGGCCGATGAAATAATGATACAGGTTCACATCCATATAGTAAATTTTTTCCACATAAGGCAGAGGCTGAAATGCGAAAATATTGTCCACATAGAATGTATGCTTCGGAAGCTCCAGTCCGCAATTATGTAAAAGCTCCGTACGGTAAAAAATGTTATGCATCAGAATATACTGTGTCTGACGCATCCGGCGCATCTCATCCCAGGTAAAAACGCGATCCTGTGGAAATACATTGACAAAACGCATCAGTTTTTTATGTTTTGCGCCGACTTTATCATAGATAAAATTGGCAAGAAAAAGATCAACGCCGCCCTCTGCTTCCAGTTCCTTCATTTTTTCAACAATCTGCTTCAGACATTTCGTGCTTACCCAGTCATCACTGTCCACAACTTTATAATACAGTCCTGTAGCGTTGCGCAGACCGGCATTCACCGCTTCACCGTGTCCTCCGTTTTCCTGATGAACCGCTTTCACTATTCCCGGATATTTTGCCGCATATTTGTCCGCAATCTGCGGTGTCCTGTCTTTGGTGGATCCGTCATCCACAATCAGAATCTCCACATCATCTCCTGCAGGCAGGATAGACCGGATGCATTTCTCCATATAGCTCTCCGAATTATAACAGGGGATTGCCACTGATAGTATTTTCATCTTCAAACTCCTCTTCTCTTTCCTTCTGTACATATCGGTCCTGGCCAAGTCTGATACTCACGTATTTCGTGTACGCTCCGAATGCTGCCGGTATGGGATATTCCCGCTCCGTGCGCTCCGGCTCAACAAACAGAAGCTGTCCGTCCTTTTTGCCGGTTTGCTCCCGAAGTACAAATCCTTCCTCATCCGGCTCCTGATCCTCCACAAGTATCATATAACCCGTCATATGCCATTCCACATGGCTGAAAATGTGTTTTGCACCGGACAGCGGCAAAACACGGATGGGGGAAAAACCACTGTCTCTTACACACGCAAGAACCTCATCCTGATCCAGATGCCCGGGATAATTCGGCAGTTCATACAGCCCCGCCAGAAGACCTTTCGCCGGTCTTTTCCGGACGGCGGTACGCTCACTGTCACGAATCACAAGAACTGTTTTTTCTTCCACCCTGCGCGCTTTCGGAGATGCTTTCACCGGAAGGCGCAGCTGACACCCCTTTTCTCTTGCGTAACAGCTCTCCTTCACCGGACACCTTTCGCATTCCGGCATCCCGTTCGGCAGGCAGACGGTGGCTCCCAGCTCCATCAGCGCCTGATTGAAGGCCCCCGGCCGCCCGGATGGCATCACTGTCTGCACAGCCTGCTCAAACATGGTCTTCACAGACTGTCGGGAAATATCCTCTTCATTGCCGCAAAGCCTGCTGATCACCCGCAGAACGTTTCCATCCACTGCAGGCACCGGCTTTCCGAAAGCAATCGAAGCAATGGCTCCGGCTGTATAACTTCCGATTCCCGGAAGGGAAAGCAGCCCTTCCCTGGAATCCGGCATTTCACCGCCGAAATCTTCCATAATCCTCTGTGCCGCCTTCTGCATATTCCGGACTCTGTTATAATACCCCAGTCCTTCCCAGAGCTTCAGAAGCTTTTCTTCCGGACAGGCAGCCAGAGATGCCACGTCCGGCAAAGCTTCAATAAATCGTGCAAAAAATGGTTTTACCGCTTCCACTCTCGTCTGCTGCAGCATAATTTCTGACACCCAGACGTAATATGGCAGTGGATTTTCCCGCCAGGGAAGAACACGCGCGTGTTCGTCATACCATGAAAGAAGCGGTTCTGTTAACTGACTCAGCCTTTCTGTATCCATTCATTTCTTCCATTTCTGTCTCATAAATTCCTGTCTTTCCTGTACATCATAACACCAAGTCGGATAAAACAAAAGAAAAAAATGATTACGTTGTGATAAAAGTAGGATATCCCAGCCTGCGCAGCGCTGCTTCCATACGCACCGCATTATCCAGCTGGCGGAAAGCTCCGGTCTGTACTTTATAATAATTGTCTTCTCTTAAAATATAGGACGGAAAATTCTGTGAGAGCAGCTGGTACAGCTGATCCTCCGCATACGCTTTATTCCGGAAAGCCCCTGTCTGGACACGGTAATACTTCTCATCGTGATCTCCTCCCCCCTGCTCCATTCCCAGCGTCTGCAGGATTCCATTGGCAATTGCCTGGGCAATTTCCTGAAATTTTTCATCAAACAGGGCATTGTCCGCTTCTGTATTGATAAAGCCCGCCTCAACAAGAACTGCAGGCATCTGCGACCGTCGCAGAATCACAAGCCCCGGTCTCTCCTTCACACCGAGATTCCGGAAACCGACATTTTCCAGTTCTTCATTGATGGATTCAGCCAGCTTCACCTTATCTCCTGATTTATCGTAAACAAGTGTCTCCACTCCGGAATACTGATTCTCCTCAGGGCTTGAATTTCTGTGAATGGAAACAAGGAAATCTCCTCCCTCCCGGTTTGCAATCTGTGCCTTTTCAAAGGGTGTGTCTGTCACATCCTCCGTCCTCGTATATTCCACCTCAACACCGTTCTGTGTCAGAATTTCTCCCACCGCAAGCGCCAGACGGAGTACATCATCCTTCTCCTGCCTTCCTTCAAAAACGGCTCCCGGATTGCTGCCGCCATGTCCCGCATCCAGTATGATTTTTGCTGCCATGTGACACCTCCTGCTGCATTCATTGTGTGATGTTGACCGACAAATGAGCCTGCCTTCCATTGGTCCCCCGGCTCATTGTATTATATGGCAGATATTTTTCTCCTGTGACTGTCTATTTTTCTGACCATGCACGGTTTTCCCGTTTTCCAAACCTTATCTGGACGTTTGCCTGATCTTTTGTTAGAATAAATACGTCACAGAGAAAATCTGATTCTTGCAGAAATGTGTATGGATAAAGGAGCTGAAAGACTATGAAATATGATGTAATAATTGTTGGGGCAGGGCCTGGCGGTATTTTCTCCGCCTACGAGCTTTCTCTGCAGAATCCCGATCTGAAGATTGCTGTTTTTGAGACAGGTTATCCTCTGGAGAAAAGGCACTGTCCTATTGACGGCAAAAAAGTTAAATCCTGTATCAAATGCAAAACGTGTGCCATCATGAACGGGTTCGGCGGCGCAGGAGCCTTTTCCGATGGAAAATACAACATTACGAATGACTTTGGCGGTACGCTGTATGAGCATATCGGCCGCACAGAAGCAATCGATCTGATGAAGTACGTAGATGAAATCAACGTATCCCACGGCGGTGCCGGAACAAAAATGTACTCCACCGCAGGAACCAGATTCAAAAAGCTGTGTATCCAGAACAAGCTGCGTCTTCTGGACGCTTCCGTGCGCCATCTCGGCACAGACATCAATTATGTTGTTCTTGAAAACCTGTATGATGAGCTGAAAGAAAAGGCTGACTTTTTCTTCAACACGCCGGTAGACCGGATCGAACGAATCGAAGACGGATATCGTGTCTACTACGGTGATTCCAGTGCTGACTGCCGTAACTGCATCATCTCCGTGGGACGCAGCGGAAGCAAATGGATGGAACAGGTTTGCCAGGAGCTTGATATCCCGACAAAATCAAACAGAGTGGATCTCGGTGTCCGTGTAGAGCTGCCAGCAGTTATCTTCTCCCATCTGACGGATGAGCTGTATGAGAGCAAAATTGTCTACCGGACCGAAAAATTCGAAGACAATGTCCGTACCTTCTGCATGAATCCATACGGTATCGTTGTTAACGAGAATACAAACGGCATTGTCACCGTCAACGGTCACAGCTACGAAGGCGCTGACAAGAGAACAGAAAACACAAACTTTGCTCTTCTCGTTGCGAAGCATTTTTCCGAACCTTTTAAGGACAGCAACGGTTACGGAGAAAGTATCGCACGACTCTCCAATATGCTCGGCGGCGGGGTCATTGTCCAGCGTTTCGGTGACCTGGTGCGCGGAAGACGAAGCAACGCAAAGAGAATCGCAGAGGGTATGGTGACCCCCACCCTTGCGGCCACACCCGGTGATCTGAGTCTTGTGCTCCCCAAGCGGATCCTTGACGGAATCATTGAGATGATCTATGCACTGGATAAGATCGCGCCCGGAACTGCCAACGATGATACACTGCTCTACGGTGTGGAGGTCAAATTCTACAATATGGAAGTGGACATCGACGAGCATCTGGAGACGAAGTACAAAGGACTGTACATTATCGGAGACGGCAGCGGTGTAACGCACTCCCTTTCCCACGCTTCTGCCAGCGGTGTCTTTGTAGCACGGCGCATCGCTACGGAATACCTGGAAAATAAATAGAATGAATAACATCGAAATGCGCCGGCAATTCTTGACTTCCCAGCGTTAAAGCGTTATAATGTGATAGTTGGTTCAGCCGGGAGCGAATGGCTGAACAGAAGCTTCACATTTTATACTTAACTCAGGAGGATATTAATATGAAAAAACAGGTTATGGCCGCTGTTCTTTCTGCAGCTGTTGCAGGAAGTATTGTGGGAATGAATGTATGTGCAGAAGAAGCCCAGACTTATACAATCGGTATCTGCCAGCTTGTACAGCACGATGCACTGGACGCTGCAACACAGGGATTTAAGGACGCCGTGACAGAAGCACTCGGCGATGCAGTTACTTTTGACGAGCAGAACGCACAGGGTGATTCCAATACGTGTTCCACTATCATCAACAGCTTCGTATCAAATGACGTTGATCTGATCCTTGCAAACGCAACACCGGCTCTGCAGGCTGCAGCAGCAGGAACAAACGAGATTCCGATTCTCGGAACTTCCGTTACGGAATACGGTGTGGCACTTGAGATTGAAGATTTTGACGGTACTGTAGGCGGAAACATTTCCGGTACTTCCGATCTGGCTCCTCTTGATCAGCAGGCAGCCATGCTGAATGAGCTGTTCCCGGACAAGAAGAACGTAGGTCTTCTTTACTGCTCCGCTGAAGCAAACTCACAGTATCAGGTTGACACGGTTAAGGCTGCTCTGGAAGAGCTGGGCTATACATGTGAATATTATGCATTCTCCGATTCCAACGATCTGTCATCTGTAGTTACAACTGCTGCTGCAGACAGCGATGTAATCTACGTGCCGACTGACAATACGGCTGCTTCCAACACAGAAATCATCAACAATATCTGCCAGCCTGCAGGTATCCCGGTAATCACCGGTGAGGAAGGCATCTGTGCAGGATGCGGTGTTGCTACACTTTCCATCAGCTACTATGATCTCGGTGTTGCAACCGGTAAGATGGCTGTACGTATCCTGGCTGACGGGGAAGACATTTCCACCATGCCGATCGAGTATGCACCGAACTTCACAAAGAAATACAATGCTGACATCTGTGAAGCACTCGGCATTACAGAGCTTCCGGAAGATTACGTTGCAATCGAAGCTGAATAATAGAAACACGATTCTGAAGTTCAGATCCGCCATCGAATTTACATTAACTTACACGAACAGCGAGAAAGGCATTTCCTCTCTCGCTGTTCCTTTCAGGAGGAATACAAATGGATATCTTTAAGCTGATAAACGCCCTGCCCGGTGCTGCTGCCCAGGGACTGATCTGGGGAATCATGGCAATCGGCGTGTATCTGACCTACCGTATTCTGGATGTTGCAGATCTTACTGTAGACGGAACCATGTGTACAGGAGGTGCCGTATGCATCATGCTGATGCTGAACGGCTGCAATGTCTGGGTCGCAATGCTGGCTGCCACAGGCGTCGGTATGCTGGCCGGTCTTGCAACCGGAATTTTTCACACCTTTATGGGAATTCCGGCGATTCTTGCCGGTATCCTCACACAGCTTTCGCTGTATTCGGTCAATCTGAAAATTATGGGAAAGGCAAACCAGGCAATCAATGTAGACAAGTACAATCTCCTGGTTTCTTTGCGTTATATTAAAAATGTGCCGTTCTATCAGAACACCATTCTGATTGTGGCACTGATTATCCTTGTTCTGGTAGCCATCCTGTACTGGTTCTTCGGAACGGAACTGGGATGTTCTCTGCGTGCCACCGGCTGTAATCCAAACATGTCCCGTGCCCAGGGAATCAACACCAACTTCAACAAAGTGCTCGGTCTGATGCTTTCCAACGGCCTTGTGGCATTTTCCAGTGCTCTGCTGGCACAGTATCAGGGATTCGCTGACGTCAATATGGGACGCGGTGCCATTGTCATCGGTCTGGCTGCCGTCATCATCGGCGAAGCAATTTTCGGCCGGATCTTCCATAACTTTGCGTTGAAGCTCATCGCTGTTGCGCTCGGCTCCATTCTTTACTATCTGGTTCTCCAGACGGTTATCTGGATGGGTATCGATACCGATATGCTGAAGCTGCTCTCTGCACTCGTGGTGGCAATTTTCCTTGCAGTTCCCTACTGGAAGAGCAAGTATTTTTCAAAACCGGTGAAACAGGGAGGAAATACCAATGCTTGAGATTAAAAACATTTATAAAACGTTCAATCCGGGAACAATCAATGAAAAAACGGCGCTCAACGGCCTGTCCCTCCGTCTGAAGGATGGCGACTTTGTCACTGTCATCGGAGGAAACGGTGCCGGAAAATCCACCATGCTGAATGCGGTTGCAGGAACATGGCCCGTTGACAGCGGACAGATTCTGATAGACGGGAAAGATGTCACAAAGCTTCCGGAACACAAACGTGCAGCCTACCTCGGCCGCGTGTTTCAGGATCCCATGACAGGTACCGCCGCAACAATGGGTATTGAAGAGAATCTTGCCCTGGCAAAGCGCCGCGGCAAACCCCGCCTCCTCCGCAGAGGAATCAGCAGAACGGAACGTGAAGAGTATCATGAGCTGCTGAAGGTGCTCGGACTGGGACTGGAAGACCGTCTGACGTCCAAGGTGGGACTGCTTTCCGGAGGACAGCGTCAGGCACTGACACTTCTGATGGCAACGCTTCAGAAACCGAAGCTTCTTCTGCTGGATGAACATACGGCTGCCCTTGATCCGAAAACAGCTGCAAAGGTTCTGGAAATTACAGATATGATCGTTAACCGTGATCATCTGACTACACTGATGATTACCCACAACATGAAAGATGCCATCGCCCACGGCAACCGCCTGATCATGATGATGGATGGAAAAATCATCCTCGACATTGAAGGAGAGGAAAAGAAAAAACTGACCGTAAGAAATCTTCTGGATCAGTTTGAGATAGCCAGCGGAGAACAGTTTTCAAACGATTCTGCTCTGCTTGGCTGACAGAACTGACTTATTCAGAAAATTAAAAGGGGCTGCTGCAGAATAGTGTTCAGGAATTCCTTTATACTTATTCTGCAGCAACCCCTTTTTGTCATATCATGGGTTTATCCGGCAAATGAGCGGATTACTCATGTCACATTACAGAACAGCTTCTCCCTTCCGGTATACCTGTCGAAGAGCAAGATCTCTGTCCAGTATCACTACATTTCCATATTTTCCCGGTGTCAGACTTCCGAACTGATCGTAAATGCCGATCGCCTTCGCCGGATTGACCGCTGCACATTTTACTGCACTCTCAAGCGGTATCCCCATCTCTTTCACAGCGATACGCATACAGTCCATCAGATTTGTTGCTGAACCGGCTATGGTCCCGTCCTCAAGCACGGCACGGTTCCCTTTTACGATCACCCTCTGTCCGCCCAGCTCATAATCCCCGTCCTGCATTCCTGTGGCACTCATACTGTCACTGATCAGGATGATTCTGTCATCTCCGAACATCTTAAAGGTAGTTCTGACCACGGCAGGATGAATATGAATTCCGTCGCAGATCAATTCAGCTCTGCAGTCTTTGCTGTCCGCTGCAGCTCCGATTGGCCCGGGTGCCCTGTGCGTATACGGCATCATGGCATTGTACAGATGTGTCAGCTGAGAAGCGCCGCATGAAAAAGCAAGGCACGCTGTCTCATAGTCTGCCGTCGTATGCGCCAGTGAAATATTTACTTTTCCTGCAAGTGCGCGGATGAACTCCATGGAGCCTTCCATTTCCGGTGCAACCACAACCGTCCGGAACTTTCCTCCGGAAGCTTCCTGAAGCCGTTCAAACAGATCAATATCAGGCTTTCTGATGTACGCGCCGTTCTGTGCACCTTTCTTCTCAGGATTGATAAACGGCCCTTCCATATATAAGCCACAGAATACAGCCCCGCTCTCACCGGAAAACGCTGCTGCTGCATGGGCGATCTGCATCAGTGTCTCTTCCGACATCGTCATTGTGGCAGGAGTAATCGTCGTAACCCCCTGCTTCAGCTCATATTCTGCCATGGCCCGAAATGCTTCCTCTGTGCCATCGCAGCAGTCATACCCCACACAACCGTGGAAATGAATATCAGTCAGTCCGGGGATCACGTAGCACCCCTCTGCTTCCACAATTTCCTCCGGACAGTCTATTCGGATGTATTCGCTTCCGTCCACAATCCTGTCACCTGCAAGATACAGTATCTTATTGACGAAACGCCCCTGTTCCGTATAGACATTTCCATCCCGTATCTGACGCTTTATCATTTCGCCACCATCCCTCTTCGTACTGTTATATGATTACAATGTACATTTTGAAAGTGCCGCTTCGTCTGCTACGACTGTTACGTCGTTATGCAGCTGCAGAATGGAACCCGGCACTGCCGGTGTAATCGGACCGAAAAATGCAGCCTTTACCGCATCCGCCTTGTCCTCTCCGGAAACAACCACCAGAATTTTGTGTGCGCTCATAATCGTTTTGATTCCCATAGTGTATGCCTGACGGGGCACATGTTCTTCTGAAAGGAAGAAGCGCATATTCGCCTTGATCGTCCGCTCAGAAAGATCAACGCAGTGTGTCTCCTTCTCAAAAGCGATACCCGGTTCATTAAAACCGATATGACCGTTATGTCCCAGTCCCAGTAGCTGCAGATCAACACCGCCTACAGAATGGATAATTTCATTGTATTTACTGCAGGCTAATTCGCTGTCCGGTTCCATACCGTCCGGAAGAAACGTTCTGCTCTTGTCAATATTTACATGGCTGAACAGATTGTCATTCATAAAATAATAGTAGCTCTGCTCGTTCTCTCTGGGAAGTCCCTTGTACTCATCCAGGTTGACCGTAGTCACCTCAGAAAAATCAAGGTCACCCTTATTATACCACTCCACCAGCTGTCTGTATGTACCGATTGGTGTAGATCCCGTTGCAAGCCCAAGTACACAATCCGGTTTCATGATAATCTGCGCTGAAATGATATTTGCAGCTTTTCTGCTCATATCATTGTAATCCTTCGCTCTGTAAATTTTCATTTTTGCCTCCTGTCCCGCATGCACTGCGTCCAATCATTCTGCTTATAGCATAACCGAAATTCCCCCTTTTTTCCATAGAAAATTTTGTCATTTCTTTTCAATTTCCTGCTTTCTCTGTTCTAATTATCGTCCACAGTTTCGTCTTCTTCATCCTCCTCCCAGAATAATTCATCTAGACTTTTATTCAGTACACGGCAGATTGCCCTGCACAGTTTGATTGTGGGATTATAGTCTCCCTTTTCAATTGCATTGATGGTCTGCCGTGAAACATGGACAGCATCGGCCAGATCTTTCTGCGACATATCCATCAGCGCCCTTGCTGCTTTCAGTTTCAGATTCTTCATATGCTATTCCTCTTCTCTCCGATTCTTCAGTTCTCTGATTCCCATGGATACCAGCAGCACAAGAAACAGAACTCCAAGCCACAGATTTCCCGCGCCATGGCGATCCGGTTCCAGAATCCAGTTGATTCCACAGATCATATTGCCGACCGTAATGACTGCAAAAAGAATGATGAAGCGGCCGGCTTTCTCAGACAGCCCGAAATATGCTTCTTTCCAGATGCTGACTGTTCCAAACACACCCATTCCCACACAGATCCCCGGAAGAACACTCTCCAGTCCGCTCCCCATCGAAACCTCAAAAATCTCTTCTGCAATGCCATAGCCCAGCTGAAAAATCAGGAAAGCAATGAATCCGTACTGAAATGCCTTCCCCCGGGCTATCTCCTGCCTTTCATCAAACTCTTCTCTGCATTTTCCACTTTTTCTTTTCCGCATCAGAGCAAACACAGCCAGTATAACGACACCTGTAATCACTCCTGCAAGAATTCCATAAAGATAACTTTTGTTATGCTCCATCTCTGGTCCCTCCCTGTTTTACAATCAGTTCAGGAAGCACAATTCTGTACTTCTCTGCTTCTGTTGTACTCATATTATCACTATAATGGCTTTATGTCAATTATATTTTACTTTTTGTAATAAAAAAGAAGGAGTATGCCGTAATATCAGCATACTCCCTATTGTATTTAAGAAATTTCAAAAGCTACTGATCAGCCCATTTCATCCTGTTCCGCACGGTGACGGACAAACTGATTCAGTGCTGCAAACAGCACTCCTGCCACCGGCCAGACAATCCAGGAGGTCTTCCAGCTGTTCTGACAGAAGCTGATTCCCAGATAGACCGCCACAGCAATGCACCAGTACATGCCCGCAAACCATCCTGTCTTCCGGTTGATTCTCTTATTTTCCATAGTGTATTCTCCCGTCTGGAGAACCTTGTCATAGCTTCCATGAATCATGCCGGACCAGATAAACAGAAACACTGCTACAGCAATCAGTACCAGAAGAAGCGACGTGCACCAGAGACAGATCCGATCCGGGGCCTCCAGTACTCCCGCTGTAACGAGAGGAATCACCGAGAGGATACAAAGTGCCACACCGATGGTGGTATATTTCCGGTAGACCGGTTCAAATTCTGCTTTCTTTTCCTCTATCAATTCCGCAATTCCATCGTCAAGCCTCAGCTCTTCTTTCTCAAAGTATTCGTATTTTCCTGTCTTCATACCGTTGCTCACCAGCAGAACAACACCGGCTGCACAGAGTACAAACAGAAGAATGAGGCCCAGGCCACCTGCCACGTTTTCTGATAAAATACGAATATTTCCACCACCGGATGGTTCTGCCAGAGCCATCGAGCCAATCAGGAATGAGGGACCGAGAATACAGAGAACAACACCGAGTCCTATTCTGGCAGCGACACTGACAACTGTCTCTGTATACTCCCTTACCTCCTCCAATGTCACACATCGAAGCGATTTCTCAGGCGAAGCATCACAGCGTAACGGTGCTGCAACTGTCTCTGTCTGCTGTACTTCGGGATCCGGTTCCTCCTTCAGCAAGTAATCCGTGGTCACACCAAAAATCGTACTCAACCGGAGAATTTTATCCAGATCCGGAACAGAAACTCCGCTCTCCCATTTTGAAACTGACTGACGTGAAATTCCCAGCTGCTCTGCCAGTTCCTCCTGAGACCAGTTGTTTTTCCTGCGCAGTACAACAATCTTTTCTGACAATTTCATAACATGCTCCTTTCTGCCGTATTGTGTGAATACGTACTGTTTCACATTTTTCAGCAAAAGTATATCATTTCAGTGAGCGCAATACCAGAAAGTGTACTTGGAAAGTGCGCAACCACCGGTTGCATCACCATTAAATTCGGGCTACTCCGCTCTCCCGCGCAGCTTTAGCCACAGCTGCGGCTACAGCATCCTTCACGCGGGGGTCGAAAGCTGCAGGCAGAATGTAGTCAGCATTCAGCTCTTCTTCACTGACAAGGCCGGCCAGTGCATAAGCTGCCGCTACCTTCATCTCATCGTTGATATCGGAAGCACGTACATCCAGCGCTCCGCGGAAGATACCCGGAAACGCCAGAACATTATTCACCTGATTCGGGTAATCGCTGCGGCCTGTGGATACAACGGCTGCGCCGCCTGCCTTTGCCTCATCCGGGAAAATTTCCGGGGTCGGATTTGCACAGGCAAAGATAATGGGATTCTCAGCCATGGTCTGAACCATTTCTTTTGTCAGTGTGCCGGGTGCTGAAACACCGATAAAGACATCTGCGCCGCGGATCACTTCAGCCAGTGTACCCTTTTCGCAGTTCTGATTTGTAATTTCCGCCATCTGCTGTTTTACCGGATTCAGTCCTTCTCTTCCTTTGTAAATTGCACCTGTACGGTCTGTCATAATAACATTTTTCAGACCCATGCTCATCAGCAGCCGGATAATGGCAATACCTGCCGCACCTGCACCGCTGGTCACAATCCTGACGTCCCGGATATCCTTCTTCACCAGTTTCAGCGCATTGATCAGGCCTGCCAGGGTGATTACTGCAGTACCGTGCTGATCATCATGAAAAACAGGAATATCGCAGCGTTCTTTCAGTTTTTTCTCAATTTCAAAGCATCTGGGCGCGCTGATATCCTCAAGATTGATTCCGCCGAAGCTGCCTGCCATCAGAGCCACTGCATTCACAATCTCATCCACATCCTTACTGCGCACACAGAGCGGGATGGCATCCACGCCGCCGAACTCTTTAAACAGTACACATTTTCCTTCCATCACCGGCATACCTGCCTCCGGGCCGATGTCTCCCAGACCGAGAACTGCCGTACCGTCTGTCACAACTGCAACTGTATTCCACCGTCTTGTCAGCTCATAGCTCTTGTTGATATCCTTCTGAATCTCAAGACAGGGCTGTGCCACTCCCGGTGTATAAGCCAGTGAAAGCGCTTCTCTGCTGTCCACAGAAGCTCTGGCCGTCATTTCTATTTTCCCCTTCCATTCGTAATGAAGCTTTAATGATTCTTTTGCGTAATCCACTTTTTTCCCTCCTGCATCCTGTGTTTTATCATTTTTATTTTACCGTTTTTCCGCCCTTCGTCAACCACGGATTCAAAGAATCCTCCTTTTTTCTTAATTCTTTTTATATCTACTTTACGGGGGAGGATATTTTTTTTATAATTATACCAAATATACAAAAAAGGGGGAGTTACATTGAATATCCGAAGAGCCATTTCCATCGCTGCAGCCGCAGTTTCCGTCGGAGTCTGCGTATTCATCACCTATATCAGCCGGGATGTGGACCAGAATACGATTCTGTTCAATCTGATCTTTCTGGCTGTCATGCTTTTCATGCTGGTCGGTACTTACGTATTCGGTCTGCGCAGACTGATCCGTGTCACAGGCGGACTGAAAAAAGGAATAGAAAACATCCGGAATATTTCAGAAGAGAGGCTTGCCACCGCAGAGCTGGGCGACTCTCTGTTCGACAACGAATTCCTTGATGACTGTTACCGTCAGTACTGCGAAATGTCAAAACGCAATCCGGAAGGCATCTGTGATATCGGCAGTTTTATCAACGAGGAAAACATCGACACGTACGTACACCGCGGCATTCTGGAACTGATACCGGATCTTCTGACCAGTCTCGGTATTCTCGGTACGTTTGTGGGGCTGGTTATGGGACTGAGAGAATTCGATCCGTCCGGCTACGAACAGATGGCAGGATCCGTTACTCCTCTGATCAACGGCATCAAAGTGGCTTTTATTACTTCTATTTACGGAATATCTCTGTCTCTGTCCTATTCCTTCAACATCCGCAGCGAATTCACTGATCTTACAACGCTGACAGATGCTTTTCTGGACGCATTTTATCTGAACGTGCGTCCTCCTCAGGAAGTGGCTTCCATCTCAAAGCTCATGGAAAGCCAGAAGAGCCAGGAGAAAATTACAGAGGAACTGACCGGAATTTTTGTTGAACAGATGGGAAAAAGCTTTGAGGAGGCCATCACTCCCGCTTTTGATCTGATGACGGAAAACATTCATACCATTGTGACTTCCTTTACACAGGCACAGGAACAGATGATGTCACGGATCTGCAGCAACATGACAGCCCGGATCAGCAGTGAGCTCTCTGAAGAGTTTTCCCGCATCAACCAGATTGTGGAGCAGACAGGAAACCATCAGCAGGCCATGCTTGAAAACTGCGGCAGGATGATCTCCGAGCTGAAGACAGGTATCACT